>CAYRLV010000666.1:0-2013 GCA_964425155.1 uncultured Ornithinicoccus sp.
GCGGAGTCTGGTGATATGACGTGGGCTCTCACGATCGTGACGCTCGAGCACGAGCAGCGGAAGGTCTTCCAGGAGCGTGGCTAGCGGGCGGCGCCGGTGCCGGTGAGCATCATCCGCCGGACGAGGAATCCGACGATGAGCGCGCTGAGGACACCAAGCCCGATGGTGTAGAGGATCGTCACCCGTCATCCCTTCCGTCGTCTGTCTCCCCGCCCCGAGGTGCGGCAACGTTCGCCGAGGTGGCCCGGGCTCCGGTGCAGTGCACCGCGGTTCGGCGCCGTCACCAGCCTAATAGATCAGTCCGTCAGAGAAACTTTAGAATTGACCGTCCATCTCCATTGCCAGCCATATTTTGGTCCCGTCGGCGATGCGAGTTGGCCCCAAGGTATTTCACCTTGCCACGAAAGGCTGACAGAACGATCGCTGGCGACTACATCGGCCACACGGGCTCAAGGTTTCAAATGATGGGTCAACCGAGAATGCATCAGCTCCCAAAGGTGATGTACCTATGCCCTTCCACTTCCAGGACTTAGTTCGATCCACCGGCGATGAGCGCGACATCAGACGTCCCGCATGCGCAGTCTCGAATTCTCTGGAAGAGTGAAAGCGACAAGACCACTCATAGGTACTTTTGTATCTGCCATATACGCCAGAGCGCTCGCCGAAGGCCGGACGTCGCGCTCATCAAGCACTAAGCACAACCACACTTGCGCCAACTCCCATTCCGGAAAGGTGGGCGAATAGATCATGTGGAGACGTCCAAACCAACTGGTACACCCGTTAGCTTGGTAGTGGAGTAGCATTTCCAGCTCGGCTGATATGCCCGAGTCTCTGCTCGTCTACTGCAGACGAAAAACGCCGAATGGAGGACCAGTTGACTTCTTCTACTCCTCTCATCCCCAACTCCCCCTGGACCAAAACCAGTGGACGCACGATCGTCGCCATCGGCATTGCACTGGCCATCGGTTCCTTGGTCATCGTGGCAGTGGCCCTTCCCGAAGGGGCCGCCACGTCAAGCGATCCGGGAGCCCCGACCGTTTCGTGGTGGGCCTTACTGCTCCCGTCCCTCGCCGGCATCATTCTCTGCCTCGTGCTCCCCTGGGCGCCTACGGCGCAGCCCGTCTTGGTCCGCGATGTCGGCCCACTGCGTTCCTCGACCACTATTCTTCTCATCATCGCCGTGGTATTCCCCGTGATCGTCGGCATCCCGGGCGTCGCCTCGAGCGGCTGGTACCTTCTGGCTAAGGTCTCCCTACTGACGGTCGTAGCAGGGATTATTGTTGCGCTGTTCCGCGGATGCGAAATCGATCGGGCCACGGGCGCTTGGCGTTGGTGGGCGCCCACAGTTGTCGTAGCCGTCTGGACAGCCCTCGGCCCAGCAGCACCGTGGGCTGCCCCAAACGACTTCTCTGGCTTTGACCCGATCGACCTATTGATCATCTCGAGCCTCACGGCGCTGACGGCCGGAGTGGGAGAGGAATTGTTCTACCGCAGGTGGCTTCAGACTCGAATAGAGGCTCTGTTGGGTCCCTGGCCGGGCATCATCATTGCCTCCAGCGCATTCGCCCTCATGCACCTCGGCTCACACGGCACAGGAGAGCCGCTGATCGACATCCCACGTCTGCTCGTGACCCATGGGTCCTTCGGCCTGTTCATGGGTGTCATGTGGTGGCGTTACCGCAACCTTACCCTGATCATCCTCGCCCACGTCATCTCCAACGGTTGGGCGGTGGGAGAGTTCTTCCTCTTCGGCTGACTCGTCGGCTTCCAGAGGTTCCCCCCCTCACTCCGGCCGGTGCGCGGCCATGGCCTTGTCGAAGAGCTCGTCACCGAGCTTGTCATAGGACGCGTCCTCCGGGTACCACTCATCGAGTGAGGCGAAATCGCCCTGATCGTCATAACCGAGTTCGGTCACGCTCTTCTGCCACTCCTCCCCCGCACTGCTCAGCGTCGAGGGAACATCGGCGACGTCGGCCTTCTGGGCGGTCTTGTCCGACAGCGTCTTCGCATACG
>CAYRLV010000667.1:0-2000 GCA_964425155.1 uncultured Ornithinicoccus sp.
GTCGAGTACGGCCTGCTGGTCGCCCTCATCGCCGCCATCATCGTCGGCGTCGTGGCGACGCTTGGCACCCAGATCCAGACGGCCTTCGAGACCGTCTCAAACAAGATCGGCGGCGGCACCCCGTGATCGGCTGATCGTGCGAGTCGTGTTCCGCCGGCTCGGGCCGCGGGAGCGCGGCGCCACGGCGGTGGAGTACGGCCTGCTGGTCGGCTTCATCGCGGCGGTGATTGTCGCTGCCGTCGCCGGCCTCGGGACCCGAGTCGTCGAGTTGTTCGACTCGGTCCCACCGTTCTGACCACTCCGGTGGCGGCACCCACAGGAGGTGCCGCCACCGGAGTCACCACATGGCTGCCAGTTCCGCTACTCGGAGGCCGCCATCACAGCTTCTCCACACCACGCAGAGCTCGCAGCATCGCGAGCAGACCAGGAGCAGGGCGATGAAGCGCAGGCTGCAGGGCCGAACCGACCGCGGTGCCGCCGCGGTTGAGATGGCCATCGTGCTGCCGCTGCTGACCGCACTGGTGTTCGGAATCATCGACTTTGCGCGCATCTTCAACGCAGAGATCCAGCTGAGCCAGGCCGCGCGCGAGGGCGTGCGGCTCGCGGCTATCGGAGATCCGACCTACACCAGCGACCAAGCGGTCGACCGGGCCCGCGATGCGGCGCCCAACCCCGGCTTCACCTCCACCGACATCGCCGTGCCCACGGTGCAAATGTGTTCGCCCGCCTCCGGCGACAACGACACAGCCACGGTCGTCGTGACCTACCACTTCGACGGGATCCTCTGGGACCACGACCTCGAGCAGAAAGCAGTCATGCGATGCGGTGGTTGACCAACCTGTTGAGACGGCCGCGTGGCCACCGCGAACGCGGCTCCGTGTCCCTGATCGTCGCCGTGCTGTTCGGCACCGGGGTCATGCTCGGCTGCGCAGCCCTGGCCGTCGACGTCGGCTCCATCTCCGCCGAGCGCCGACAGTTGCAGAACGGCTCGGACGCGGCTGCCTTGTCCGCTGCGATGGACTGTGTCCGGGACGGATCCTGTCCCAGCGCAGGAGACACCGAGCTGAACTCCCTCGCCGACAAGAACGCCGAGGACGACGCGAGCCGGATCGCGCGTGTCGACGGGGGCGTCCCCATCTGCGGACAAGGCCCCGACTTGTCCCCGTGCCCAGCCGTGAGCGGGCTTCTGGGCGACTGCGTCGCACCGAGCAGCGGGACCATGCCCGCTAATTACGTCCGCGTTTACACCCAGACCGAGGCCCAGGACGGGTCGACGATCCTGCCGTACTTCTTCGGCCAGGCGATCGTCGGCGGCACCGGCACCACCCAACAGACGTGCGCGACCGCCGCTTGGGGAACACCTGGGAAGATCACGCCGACTATCCCTTTCACGATCGGGGCGTGTGAATTCAGCCAAGCAACTGGCTATAACCCGCCAACGACCGAGGGCACTTATCCCTCGGAGGACATGGCGATCGCCCTGAACTACAAGAAGGGGGCGGAGTGCGAGAGCTGGAACGGGCACGACTTCCCAGGTGGATTCGGCTGGCTCAGCAACGTGAATTGTGAGACCACCGTCAAATCCGGCGACTGGGTCAGTGTCGAGCCCGGCATGGGGAATGCCGGCGATTGCAGCACGCTGATCGACGCTGCGATGGGAAACGTGGTCTACCTCCCCGTTTACGACTGCATCTCCAACAACGAAACCTTCTGCGACAACGCTGGTTCCGGCAGCAACGCGGAATATCACCTCCTCGGCCTAGCGGCGTTCAAACTTGAGGGCTTCTACGCGCCCAGTTACCACGGCGACACCGGGTCTGACCTCGGCATTCCGTGCCCAGGGAAGGCGGGTGCCTGCATCTGGGGTCACTTCGTCAAAGCGATCGTTCCCGTTGGCTCGATCGATGACTCAGGCGGTTCGCCCGATCTGGGTCTCAATGTCATTCAAATGGTGGGATGAGGTAACAACCATGAAGCGTCGAATTGTGGCGATCGTCATC
>CAYRLV010000668.1:0-1995 GCA_964425155.1 uncultured Ornithinicoccus sp.
TTGACCGCCGCGGATCCGGCTGCTTACCGTCGAAGGGCCGCACGGGCCGTCC
Source organism: uncultured Ornithinicoccus sp. (assembly GCA_964425155.1). Taxonomy (GTDB): domain Bacteria; phylum Actinomycetota; class Actinomycetes; order Actinomycetales; family Dermatophilaceae; genus Segeticoccus. Next base: position 53 of record CAYRLV010000668.1, read on the forward strand.
GGCCCGGCCACGGCCTGCTCGAGGGATGCTCCATGACTGCCACCACGCCAGAACCTGTCGACGATCTGTCCGTCCGTGAGAGCGTCCGGCTCATGGACTCTCCGCTGCGCCGGCGCATCCTGTCCACGCTGGCCGGCGTGGACCGGGCCCAGTTCAGCTTCGTGCGCGACGCGGTCGAGGTCTCCGGCTCGGTGCTCTCGCGTCAGGTCGCCATCCTCGCGCACGCCGGCTACGTCACGACCAGCCGCGGTTCGATCGCGCGGCGACGTGGGGCCTGGCTGTCGCTGACTCCCCGGGGCAGCCGGGCGATGCAGGAGCACCTGGCCGCCAACCGGATGCGCCCTGCTGAGCCGGCGGCCCCGGTCGCGGCCGGTCAGCGCGCGGTCTGCAGCTCCTCGGCCACGTAGTCCTCGGCGTCGGTGTCCACACCGGTCGGGTCCCACCGGATCGCGACGAGCGCGAGGAACCCGAGCAGCGGGAAGATCGCGATCAGCCAGAAGACGCCCGAGCCCATCGAGGTCGCGAGGATCGGGAAGAAGAACAGCGAGACCACCGAGAAGACCCGTTTGGTGCCCTCGGTGAATCCGACCCCGGTGCCGCGCAGGCTGGTGGGATAGCTCAGCGTGGCATAGGCCATCTGGGTGGCGCCGGGCCCACCGGCCTGGGCGAAGATGAAGACCGCCAGCATGACCACGGCGACGGCCAGCAGCGGCCCGGTCGGGACCCCCACGACCGCGAGCACGACCAGGGAGGCCGTCTGCAGGGCGAACCCGACGATCGTGAGCGGTCGGGCTCCGGTGCGGCTGACCAGCGCCACACCGAGCAGGCCGCCCGCGACGCCGAAGCCGAGGTTGATGACGAGCGAGGACACGATCGTCGTCAGCTCCCCCTGCTGGAACAGGTTGGCGATGATCAGCGGCGTGCCGTAGGCGACCGCGTTGTAGCCGAAGGTCGAGAACACCGCGATGGCGAGCGCCGCGAGGGTGCGGACGCGGTACCGCGGCGACCACAACCGGGCCAGGGCGGCGCGGCGCGACCGCAGCGAGGGACCCTGGCGCGGTGCGTCGGCAACCTCGGGCGCCAACTGCGCGTCCAGCCCGTAGGTCGTGCGCAGGATGTCGACCGCCCCGCGCAGGTCACCCTGGCCGGCGAGCCACTGCGGCGACTCCTTGAGGTAGCGGCGCCGGACCAGCAGCACGACGAGCGCGGGGACGGCACCGAACCCCACGACATACCGCCACAGGTGCGCCTGGCCGGAGTCCGGCAGCGCGAAGAACAGCACCAGCACGACCAGGTAGCCGAAACCGGTGGCGGCGTACCACGCGGGTGACCAGCCGTTGACCCGCTTGTTCCGGTTCCCCTTGCCGCGCAGCGCGGAGAACTCGGCCAGGAACGCCATCGCGACCGGCATGTCCAGGCCGACGCCGATGCCCATGAGGAAGCGGAAGATGATGAGCGTCCACACGTCCGGCGCCAGCGCGCACCCGATCGCGGCGACCACGAAGAAGAACATGTCGGCCATGAACAGCCGGTAGCGGCCGATCCGGTCGACGAGGACCCCGCCGGAGAGCGCGCCCACCGCGGCACCGACCATGATGGCGGCGTTGACCACTCCCGTCATCGTGCCGCCGAGCCCGAACTGGGCCTTGATCTCGGTGATCCCGAACGCGATGGACGAGAAGTCGTAGGCGTCCATGAACACCCCGCCGAAGGCCAGCAGCACCACCATCGCCGCGCCGCGCTGGGGCGTGGCGTGGTGCGCGACGGCGCGGGCGACGTCGGCGGCGGACCGGATGACGAGGGGCTCGCCGGCCGGGGTCGCCGGCGCGGCGGAAACGGACGAAGGCATAACGGCAGGTTAGGGAGAGGCGTCGCTGTCGTGATGAGTCGTCCAGATAATGACACGTTCAACCACATTGTGGGACACGTCACGTCGGGCCGCT
>CAYRLV010000669.1:0-1992 GCA_964425155.1 uncultured Ornithinicoccus sp.
GACGGCCCGGGGGAAGGGGCAAGCGTGGCCAGCTCGATACTTCGGCGCGACTTCATCAAACAGGCGGTGTCGCTGGGGGCGACGACCGGTCTGGCGCTGCTCGTGGGGCAGTTGCCCGGCTCGGAGCAGGACGACGAGGCCTCGAAGGGGCAGGAACCGTCCGAGGGCGGAGACGCGAGCTCCGGCTCCGATGACGCGGACGCCGGCGGGGCGCCGGAGACCGACTCCGGGGCCGAGTCCGACGCCGGGGCCGAGGACGACGCCGAGCCGGCGGTGCTGCAGTACGGCGCCGAGGGGGACGCGGTGCTTGCCCTCCAGCGCCGACTGGGCGAGCTCGGCTACTGGTGCGGCACCCCGGACGCGCACTACGGGGGTCTGACGGCGTCCGCCGTCACCGCGCTGCAGAAGGTCGCCGGGCTGGTCCGCGACGGCATCGCCGGGCCGGCCACGTCCCGGGCCCTTGCTGCCGGCGCCCGACCGAGCGCGAGCACGCGCAGCGGGCACGTCATCGAGATCCACCGGGACTCCCAGGTCCTGCTCGTCGTCGACTCCGGCCGGGTCAGCATGACCCTGGCCACCTGCACCGGCTCGGAGATCCCCTACGAGTCGGAGGGGCGGACGTGGAGCGCGCGCACCACGCCGGGCAGCTACCACGTCTACTTCTCCAAGGAGGGGTGGGACCACGGCCCGCTGGGTGACCTGTGGCGGCCGATGTTCTTCAACGGTGGGATCGCGGTCCACGGCTCCACGTCCGTGCCGCCCTACCCGGCCTCGCACGGCTGCTGCCGGCTCACCATCCCGGCGATGGACATGATCATCGAGCGCGGCCTGATCAAGATCGGCACCGCCGTCGTCGTGTACTGAGCCGCGGCGACAGCGCGAGGACACGAGCGAGGCACGAGCGGGCCCCGGGCGGGGCTTCGGAGAAGTTGCTGGTGATCCGCGACGTCGAGTGCACGGTTTCCCAGCAACTTCTCGGGGCTGCCGGGAGTTGCTGGGGTTTCGCGACGTCGAGTGCACGGTTTCCCAGCAACTTCTCGGGTTCGGGGTGGGCCCTGAGTCGTCCCAGCGAATTTCGCCATTCCCGAGACAGCCCTTCGGGAGCGCAACCAGACTGGTGAGCCACGCGTGTCATCCATTGACACGACGGGGCCGACCGGGCTCCGCCGATGGAGACCGCGTCTCGGGGAGCAAACCATGGAACTGCAGCTGGAACGCCGGACATTCGTGAAGGGGGCGGCCGCCACGACGGCCGCCGGCGCACTGGGTGTGCTGGGGGTCATGACGGGGGCCGAGCCCGCGCTGGCCGCCTCACCCACGCTGCGCAAGGGGTCGCGGGGGAGCGCCGTGCGCTCACTGCAGCGGCAATTGGCGTCGCTGGGCTACTGGTGTGGCGCGGCCGATGGCGTGTTCGGGGCCATGACACAGGCCGCGGTCATCGCCATCCAGAAGGTCGCCCGGATCGCGCGCGACGGGGTCTGCGGCCCGATCACCTGGTCCAAGGTGCGGGCCAGGGTGCGGCCCAGGGCCCGGACCACCCGTGGTCACGTCATCGAGGTGCACCGGAACCGGCAGATCCTGCTGGTCGTGAACTCCGGTCGGGTCGGCACGATCCTGGCGACGAGCACCGGGTCGGAGAAGCCCTACTACAGCCAAGGGCGCTGGTGGCCCGCCCGCACCACGCCGGGCAGCTATCGGGTCTACCTCAAGCGGAACCGTTGGGACACGGGACCGCTCGGCTCCCTCTACCGACCGATGTACTTCAACGGCGGCATCGCGGTCCACGGGTACACCTCGGTGCCGACCTACCCCGCGTCGCACGGCTGCGTGCGGGTCAGCATCCCGGCGATGGACTTCCTCTGGCGCAACGGTCGGATGAAGATCGGCACCCGCGTCGTCGTCTACTAGGCCGCCCCACGAGCGCCGTGCCCGGGAAATCTTCGTGAGGAATCTTCGTGAGGTGACGTGCCCTGAGAGGGGCCGAAACCTCAC
>CAYRLV010000670.1:0-1991 GCA_964425155.1 uncultured Ornithinicoccus sp.
CGGCGGAGACCGCCCCTGCGGGAAGCTCGATCCACAGGTCATCGGCGCCGACCCCACGGACTACGAGACCGCGTTCAACCAGATCAACTCCGAGGGGGCCTACGACCTCCAACCGGTCATGGAACTGCTGAAGTTCGTCGCCAAGTCGAGCGACGAAGAGTTCGCCCGTGACCTTGACGACCACCTCGACGTGAAGTCGTTCGCGCGCTACCTGGCGCTGCAGACCCTGCTGTCCAACTCCGACGGCATGGACGGACCCGGCAACAACTACTACCTGTGGTACGACACCACGACGCGGCGCTTCACCGTCCTGTCCTGGGACCTCAACCTGGCCTACTCCGGTATGTCGGCCATGCTCGGCAACGGCAACGGCGATGTTCCTGTGCCCGGGAACGGCCAGATGCCGAGCAACGGCCAAAGGCCCGGCGGCGCCGGTGGCCAGGGGCCTTCAATGAGCCGGGGAAGCGGAGCACTCAACCAGCGGTTCATGGTCGACGACGGCTTCAAGAAGCTCTACCAGAACGCCTACCGCGAGTTGTACCGGAAGCTGATCGCCAGTGGCGCAGCCACGAAGGCACTGAACTCCGCGGTCTCCGATGCGCGAGGAATCGGGGACGACAAGGCAAGCTCGGTCAAGAAGGACATCGCCCAGAAGATCAAGGGCCTCACGGCTGAGCCCTAGGAGGGCTCACGCGGGCTGAGCCCTCGACACCGCGGCGGCCCCGCAGACTGACTACGACGGCAGGGGTCGGTCGCAGGCGTCGTAGGCGGTGCGAGCGTCGAGCACGTGGTCGAGGTGCTCCCCCGACCAGTTGACGAGTGAGGCGAAGACGGGCGCGAGACTGCGCCCGAGGTCGGTGATCTCGTACTCCACGCGGGGCGGGATCTCCGGGTAGGTGGTGCGGGCCACCAAGCCGTCGCGCTCGAGTTGGCGTAGCCGCTGGGTGAGGACTTTGGCGGTGATTCCCCCGACGAGATCGCGTAGGTCGTTGAACCGTTGCCGGCCGTGACCCTGGAGCTGCCAGAGGATGGGCGTGGTCCAACGGCTGAAGACGATGTCGACGACTGGTGCGATCGGGCAGCCGCCGGCCGCAGCGGGATCAGCCTGTTCCCTCTGCTCGTGCCGGACTGGTGTCTTCATGACCTGCCTCACCCTCCATAGGTTTCCTGTAGGTACCTAGTGTACGCAGGGAACTAACGTTGTCGCGTACCTGCTTCCGCACCACTTCATGCGAGGAGACGACGATGTCCGATGCCAGCCACGTCGAAAGAGAGTTGCAGGCCGATCCGCCCCGATCAGGCTCGTCCGTCCTGGATCCGCCAGCGACCACTGACCGGCCGGGGATCGCACCGGGGGTGAGCCGACCGGGCCTGGTGCTGGCGTTCTTGTCGATCGCGCAGTTCATGGTGTTCCTTGATGTCAGCATCGTGAACGTCGCGCTGCCCTCGATCGAGCAGGCGCTGGGGATCAAGGAGGCAAACCTTTCGTATGTTGTGACGCTCTACGGCACTGTCCTCGGCGGATGCCTCCTGTTCGGATCCCGTCTGGCGGACATGTTCGGTCGCCGACGGATGCTGCAGGTTGGTCTGGCGGTCTTCGGGGCCGCGTCGCTGGCGGCTGGGCTCGCACAGGGTCAGAGCTTGCTGTTCGCCGCGCGTGGCCTGCAGGGCCTGGGCTCGGCCCTGATCGCCCCCGCCGCTCTCTCCACGTTGACCACGACGTTCGTGGGTGGTCCGGAGCGCGCGAGGGCACTCGGCGTGTGGGGCGCGCTGACCGGGATCGCGTCGGTGGCCGGCGTCACCCTCGGCGGGGTCCTGTCAGACGGCCCCGGCTGGAGATGGATCTTCTTCATCAACGTTCCGATCGCCTTGGTCACCGTGCTTCTCGCACCCCGGGTGCTACCGGAGAGCCGGGGGCCCCGGCAACCCTTCGACACGCTCGGCGTGCTGCTCCTCACTGCTGGGCTACTGACATTGCTGTACGCGCTGGA
>CAYRLV010000671.1:0-1988 GCA_964425155.1 uncultured Ornithinicoccus sp.
TGACCGGGTCCGAGGTCGCGCCCTCGGTCAACACCTGCTGGGCCGGCTCGTCATCCTCCGTTGAGTGAGCGACGACATATTCCCGGCTATCCGACGACTCCTCCCAACCCAACGCAAGAGCCGGTTGATGGTCGGTGCCAACTCTGCTCGGCAATTTTGCAGTCTCATCCCAGCGAGCATGGGCCCCTCCGCCGACCAACTCGTCGGCAGGCGCGAGCGCGGTCAGGATAGTCTCCCCAGCAAGGAAGGCAAGGAGGTCATCGACGTCACGCGTAATGTCGAACCGTTCCACAGCAGCCGCGTATGGCAGGCACTCCTCGAAGAAGCTGCCCGAGCCATCGATCAGCCCCGGGTCCTCGACGCTGTCAGCGACATAGAAGATAACGAAGTTCGCATGCTGGCCGTCCTCCTTCACACGAAGGACGCGGCCAAGCCGTTGAACCATCTGCCGTCGGCTCCGGTTTGCCGCAAGCACAATCCCGAGATCTGCGGCCGGAACATCAACACCCTCGTCCAAGATCCGAGGGGCTGCGACCATCGACACCTCTCGCCGTCTAAAGCTCTCCAAACGGAGAGTACGTTCCTCATCGTCCAGCCCGCTGTAGACCGCGGTCGTGGTGCATTCCTGAGTCGCCAGCGTCTGCGCCGCCAGGGCCGCGGTGGCACGGGTCTGCGTGAAGACGAGCGTCCCGTGTGCGCGCTTGACCGCGGGAGCCAGCAGAGCCAAACCATGACTCTTAGAGCGTGTCTCGGCAAGCAGAGTTCGACGGCGAGAGAACGCATAAAGGTAGCGTCGGGCAATCCGGTGGCCAGGCGCGGCCTGCTCGTTCGCCATGCCATTGACGCTCCGCATGAATTCCGCGACAGGGGTGCGCGGGACGCCATACGCGCCGGTGAGGGTGGAGCTCGCCTCTCTCACGATACTGCTGAGTTCGTCGTAATGCCGTTGCTCTGCGGGCGTGAAAGGAACCTTCACGAAGGCAAAGCGGAAGGGCGCAATGACTCCTTCACTCAAAGCACGGTCATACCAAAGGTCGTAGATAATCCCGCCGAAGTATCGGTCCAGAGTCTTGTCGCCGTCATCTCCTCGTTCGTACGTCGCAGTGAGCCCCAGCCGCCATACGAACGACGCCCGAAGCGCCTGCGCGAACATCGGAGCGCCGTAGCGATGGCACTCATCTGCGACGAGGCAAGCTTCCTCGTCGAGAAGGAGAGGCGATGTGCGCATCACTGAATGCACTGTCGCGACCAGTACACGCCAGGTACCGGGACTACGCACGTCGGAGGTCGCAACGGTCACGACCGGGAAAGTTGCCCGAATGGACCTCGCCCACTGGTGAACCAACTCAACGGTGGGGACTATGACGACGGCGCGCATGCCGGCCGCGAGCGCTTCCCCAACCGCTACCAGGCCGACGCGAGTCTTTCCAGACCCCGTGACGGCTTGAACCACACCCATTCGGTTGGCAGAGGCCCAGGCTTCCAGTGCCTCTCGCTGCCAGGAGTACAACACTGGCTCTCTCGAAGGCTTCCGAGTGCGCTGGATCCGCTCACGTAGCTCCGCTTTGCGACGGTGCAACTCCTTCAATCGGTCCTCGGTTTGCTCGATCTCCCGCTGGAGTGTGCGCTCCCGCTGCACGAGAGCGCACACGTCGAGGGGGTCTCCCCCGGAGCGGAACGTCGGCAGTTGACTCGAGGCGTTCGTGGACCCGGTCGTGGATGGAGATTGCACTCAGATCCCCCGAAAGATGTTTCGTCGGTGCCACTCGAAGTAGGTGGCGGAGCGGTTCGTGTAGGCAAGACACGTCTGACCCTGTAGTTCTCGCAGCCGCTCATTCAGCGCCCTAGAGCCAAACGTCCGCGGTGATGCAACGACGGTTCCATCTTCCTCGACGGAAATGAACCCAAGTTCAAAGAGCAGGTCACAGCCAAAGGAGCACGCGAGCATCGCGACGTTGGCAAGATCACGCTTCTCGATATCGGTACAC
>CAYRLV010000672.1:0-1980 GCA_964425155.1 uncultured Ornithinicoccus sp.
GCACCCCGGTCATCTCCGTCGAGGGGGTGTCCTTCTTCGGCCCGGTGGTGTCGCCTGCCCCGACCGGCGAGGACGCCGGACGGCTGTGGGACGGCTGCCGACTGGTCGCCGGCACACCGGGCTTCTTCGAGCTGAAGCGCACCCGCACCGTCGGGCCGATCTTCCCGATCCACGACGGTCCCCACTCCTGACCGCAGAGCAGGTCCACCGGCCACGACCACTCCGCCACCCCTCCCGTCAACCCTCAGGAAGCAGGCACTGACATGCGCGTCCACATCGGCGGCGACCACGCCGCATACGAGTTGCAGCGGGCCCTGGTGTCCTTCCTGGCGCAGGAGGGGCACGAGGTGGTCGACCACGGTCCGGCCGACCTGGATCCGCAGGACGACTACCCGGTCTACGTGCTGCGGGCGGCCGAGGCGGTCGCCGCGGATCCGGGCTCGCTCGGCGTGGTCCTCGGAGGATCGGGTAACGGGGAGCAGATGGCGGCCAACAAGGTGAGCGGCATCCGCGCCGCGCTCTGCTACAACACCGAGCTGGCCACGCTGGCGCGGCAGCACAACGACGCCCAGGTCATCTCGATCGGTGGGCGGATGAACACGCTGGACGAGGCCAAGGAGATGGTCCGCACGTTCCTGGCCACGCGGTTCAGCGACGAGGCGCGCCACCAGCGCCGGATCGATATGGTGTCGCGATACGAAACCGGCCACGGGCTGCCCGACCTGCCCGGTAGGGTGCAGGCGCAGCCGTGATCTCGCGTGTGCCCGGTCAGTGTGGGGCTACCGCACGGTAAGAAGTCAGTAAAGCAGCGCATCACAGGCGCTTTCGCTCGTTAGCCTGTCGTCGTGGTTTCGCAGGTGGAGGTGATGTCGGCGCGCCCCAGGACGCTCGGGACACGTCACCGCGTCGCCACGCGCCTTCGGCGGCACGAGCACCTCTGGACCTCCGTCGGGATCGTGGGCCTCGGCCTGTTGACCGTCGGCGGGATCGCCCTCTGGCCCTCCGTGGTGCCCTGGTCGACCTATTCCGTGCTCGCCGTCATCGCCGGGTTGTCGCTGCCGCTGAGCCTCATCCTGCGGGTCTATGTGGGACTGGCCGCGTGCTTCGCCGCGGCCTCGGTGTTGATGGCACATGACAAGGCCACGTTGTGGGGCTCCTTGGCGATCTTCGTGATCGTCAGCGCGCTGATGCTCCGGGTGGCGAGGAGCCGGGCCCGGCTCGGCGTGCACGGGACGCTCGGCGAGAGCATGTTGGTGGACCTGCGCGACCGGCTGCGAGCCCATGGCGAGCTCCCTGACCTGCCACCGGGGTGGTTCGCCGAGAGCTCGATCCTGGCGGCCCACGGGGACTCCTTCTCGGGTGACTTCGTCGTGGCCAATCGCACGCGTGACAACCGGCTGGAGATCGCCCTGATCGACGTGTCCGGCAAGGGGGTCGGCGCCGGGACCCGTTCGCTCCTGCTCTCCGGGGCGTTCGGCGGGCTCCTGGGCGCCATGGACCCGGAGGAGTTCCTGCCGGCGGCCAACGACTACCTGCTGCGGCAGCGGTGGCACGAGGGCTTCGCGACGGCCATCCACTTCGCCGTGGACCTCGGCACCGGTGACTACTGCATCGGCAGCGCCGGTCACCCCCCGGCCGTCCGCTACCACGTCGGGTCGGGGCAGTGGCAGGTGCTGGACGAGCACCGGGGCCCGGTGCTGGGGGTGCTGGAGCCGTTCGAGGTGACCCGGGCGTACGGGCGGCTCGAGCGAGGAGACGCGTTGCTGCTCTACACCGACGGTGTCATCGAACGCCGGGACCTCGACCTGTCCGTGGGCGTGGACCGGATGCTCGGGATCGCCGAGCGCCAGGTCGCCGGCGGATTCCACGGGGCGGCGGGCAGGATCAGCGCCTCCTCGGTCTCCGGCGAGGACGACGACCGCGCCGTCGTCATGGTCTGGCGCCACTGAATCCTCTGCCGCGGCTCCTCGGCGGCATCGT
>CAYRLV010000673.1:0-1980 GCA_964425155.1 uncultured Ornithinicoccus sp.
AGCACTTCGAGATGCGCACCCACAAGCGACTCATCGACATCGTCGACCCGACGCCGAAGGCCGTCGACTCGCTGATGCGCCTCGACCTGCCGGCGGACGTCAACATCGAGATCAAGCTGTGAGCGCCACGATGACGAACACTGCGACCAAGGCCACGCGCACCGTCAAGGGTGTGCTCGGCGAGAAGCTCGGCATGACCCAGGTGTGGGACGCCGACAACCGGCTCGTGCCCGTGACGGTCGTCAAGGCCGGCCCGTGCGTCGTGACCCAGGTCCGGGGCGAGGGTGACGGCTACGAGGCCGTCCAGATCGCCTACGGCGCCATCGACCCGCGCAAGGTCAACAAGCCGATGAAGGGCCACTTCGAGAAGGCCGGTGTCACCCCGCGCCGCCACCTGGTGGAGCTGCGCACCGCGGACGCCGCGAGCTACGAGCTCGGCCAGGAGATCACCGTCGAGGCGTTCGAGACCGGTCAGGCCGTCGACGTGACCGGCACGACCAAGGGCAAGGGCTTCGCCGGTGTCATGAAGCGGCACGGCTTCCACGGCGTGAGCTCCTCGCACGGCGCCCACCGCAACCACCGCAAGCCGGGTTCGATCGGCGGCTGCGCCACCCCCGGCCGCGTGTTCAAGGGGATGCGGATGGCCGGCCGGATGGGCGGCGAGCGCCAGACCACCCAGAACCTCACGATCCACGCCGTGGACGCCGACAAGGGCCTGCTGCTGATCAAGGGTGCCGTCCCGGGCCCCCGCGGCGGCGTCGTCCTCGTGCGCACGGCTGCCAAGGGAGCCTGACGTCATGCCAACCATCGACATCATCAACCCGTTGGGCGAGACGGCCGGCACCGTCGAGCTGCCCGCCGAGGTCTTCGACGTGCAGACCAACGTGCCGCTGATCCACCAGGTCGTCGTGGCCCAGCTCGCGGCCGCGCGCCAGGGCACGCACTCCACCAAGACCCGCGGCGAGGTCCGCGGCGGTGGCCGCAAGCCCTACCGGCAGAAGGGCACCGGCCGCGCCCGGCAGGGTTCGGTCCGCGCGCCGCAGTTCGCCGGCGGTGGCACCGTCCACGGCCCGACGCCGCGGGACTACGCCCAGCGCACCCCCAAGAAGATGAAGGCCGCCGCCCTGCGCGGTGCCCTCTCCGACCGGGCCCGCCACGGCCGCGTGCACGTGCTCAGCGCCGTGGTCGAGGGCGACGCGCCCTCCACCAAGTCCGCCTGGGGCGTGCTCGCCGGCCTGACCGAGCGGCCGAACCTGCTCGTCGTCGTGGAGCGCGCCGACGAGGTCGGGATCAAGAGCCTGCGCAACCTGGAGAGCGTCCACGTGCTGGTCGCCGACCAGCTCAACACGTATGACGTGCTGTGCGCCGACGACGTCGTCTTCACCCAGGGCGCGCTCGAGGCGTTCCTCGCCGGTGGCGACAAGCACGCCCCGGCGGCGGCCACCGATGAGGAGGAGACCAAGTGAGCACGCTCGGCAAGGACCCGCGCGACATCCTGGTCGCCCCGGTCGTCTCGGAGAAGTCCTACGGCCTGCTGGACGAGGGCAAGTACACCTTCGTCGTCGACCCGCGGGCGAACAAGACCGAGATCAAGATCGCCGTGGAGAAGATCTTCGGCGTCAAGGTCGAGTCGGTCAACACGATGAACCGCAAGGGCAAGGCACGCCGCACCCGCTTCGGGGTCGGCCGGCGCAAGGACACCAAGCGCGCGATCGTCACGCTCAAGGAAGGCTCGATCGACATCTTCGGCACGGTCGGCTGACCGCGCAGGTGACGACGAGAGCCAGCAGAGAAGACTGAGGACCAGAGAATGGCTATCCGCAAGTACAAGCCCACGACGCCAGGCCGTCGCGGGTCCAGCGTTGCCGACTTCGTCGAGGTCACCCGGACCACGCCGGAGAAGTCGCTGGTGCGCCCGATCAGCAAGACGGGTGGCCGCAACAACGCCGGACGCATCACCACGCGGCACATCGGCGGCGG
>CAYRLV010000674.1:0-1974 GCA_964425155.1 uncultured Ornithinicoccus sp.
GCACCATGATCATGTTGCGGCCGTCCTGCTTCGGCGCGCTCTCGACGAAGCCGAGCTCGGCCACGTCCTCGGCGAGCCGCTGCAGCAGCCGGAAGCCGAGCTCGGGCCGGGACTGCTCCCGGCCGCGGAACATGATGGTCACCTTGACCTTGTCGCCCGCCCGGAGGAACCGCTCGACGTGGCCCTTCTTGGTGCCGTAGTCGTGCGGGTCGATCTTCGGGCGGAGCTTGATCTCCTTGATGACCGTATTCACTTGGTTCTTGCGCGCCTCCCGGGCCTTCATGGCGGCTTCGTACTTGTACTTGCCGAAGTCCATGAGCTTGGCGACCGGTGGCTTGGCCATCGGCGCCACCTCGACCAGGTCGAGATCCGCCTCGGCCGCGAGTCGAAGCGCGTCCTCGACGCGCACGATGCCGACCTGCTCACCGTTGGGGCCAACCAACCGCACTTCCGGGACCCGGATGCGGTCGTTGATGCGGGGATCGCTGATGTGCTGCTCCTTCTGCCGTTCAGACGTGCTGAAATCTGGGGTGAACGCCAGCCACGAGAAAGGCTCCTCGCCGCTGGGTGCGCGAGGAGCCTGCAGTCTTCCGGACCAGGAACGGCGGGTATGCCGGGTGTCACCACCCGGCCCTCCCCGCCACCGACGACGGTCGGCGACGGTGGGACACCGTCCTGACGGACCCGGCGACCTTGGGTGACTCGAGCGGTCATCGCGGGTGGAAGCCGGAAGGCTCCTCTTGCACGCTGTGCAACACCGTCCCCGCCGCGGGTGTTCCCCGAGGTGGTCGCCGGACTGCACAGCCGGTCGGTCTGCAATGCTACCAGCGTGACCGACCGGACTCCCAATCCTTCCGCAGAATCCGCCGCCGGGGCTCCTTCCGACGCGAGCCGCGAGGCGCGGGACATCGCCGAGGTGGCGGCCGTGGAGGTCATCACCACGACGGCGGTGCACCTGATGAGTGCGGCCGCGGTCAAGTGCGGGCTCGCCGAGGGACCGGACGCCGCCGAGTTGCGCGACCTCGACGAGGCACGCCGGCTGATCAACGCGCTGGCCGGTCTGGTCACCGCGGCCGCTCCGGACATCGGCAGCGAGCACGCCGCTCCGCTGCGGGACGGGCTGAAGTCGCTGCAGCTGGCCTTCCGCGAGGCGTCCGTGGTGTCGGATCCCCCGGGTCAGGGCCCGGGCGAGCGGTTCACCGGCTCGGTGGTCTGACCGGCCCCACGTCCGGGCTCAGGCGGCGAGCTCGATCGAGTCGGTGACCGGAGCCCGACGCGGGTGACGGCGCCGCCACCGGGTGGCCGCGAGCCCGAGCAGGGCGACCAGCAGGCCGATCAGTGCCACGGTGACGAACCCGCCCGCGTGACCGAACCGGTCGATCGCCGCGCCCGCCAACGGAGCACCGAGCGCGGACCCGGCGGTCATGAACGACCCGTGCCAGCCCAGCGCCTCGCCCCGAGCACCGTCCGGCACGATCCGGGAGACCGCGTCCACGGTGGCGGTGATGGTCGGCGCGACCACCAGGCCCGCGGCGAAGGACAGCACCGCGAGCGACGGCACTCCCGGCGCCACCGCCATCGGCAGGGTCAGCGCGCTGAGCATCACCAACAGCCGGAACGGCGGGATCGCCCGGGCCTGGGCTCCGTAGACCAGCCCGCCGGTGATCGAGCCGAGACCCCAGAGCAACAGGACGAAGCCGAGCCGCGGCACCTCGTCCCAGGCCCGCAGCGTCGCCACGAGCGCCACGTCGGCGCCGTTGAGCACGATGGTGGCCGCCGCGGCCGCGGCACAGACGGCGAGGAAGCCGGGGCGCAGCCAGGACCCACGGGGCACGTGCGCGGCCACCCGGTCCTGCATCCGGGTCGACGCGGACACGATCGGCGGGTTGACCCACCAGAGCACGACCGCGGCGGCGACACCGAGCATCTGCAGGGTGAACAGCACCCACGCGGTCGGCCAGATCGCGGTGAGCC
>CAYRLV010000675.1:0-1971 GCA_964425155.1 uncultured Ornithinicoccus sp.
CGCGAGCCGATCAGCGCGGTCTGGTCGATCAGCTCCAGAGGAACCGCAGCCGCCGCGTCGCGGTGCTGGCGCGCCAGGTAGAGGTCCTGGATCCGGTCGGCCTCGGCCTCGAAGCCCATCCGCACCGCGAGGTCGTGGTAGAAGTTCTTCTCCCGCGAGCCCATGCCCCCGACGTAGAGGGCGGTGTAGGCACGAAGCGGGGCTGCCGCCTCCTCCAGGTCGTCGGCCAGCACGACCGGCACCGTCGGCACGACGTCGAACCCGGCCATCGGCGAGCCGTCGGCGCCGCGTCCGGCCTTCTCGCGGCCCCGGGCCACGGCGGCGAGCAGGTCGCTCGAGCGCTCGGGGTTGAAGAAGATGGCCAGCCACCCGTCGGCGATCTCGCCGGCCAGCGACAGATTGCGCGGCCCGACCGCCGCCAGGTAGATCGGGATCTGGTCGCGCACCGGGTGGACGGTCAGCTTGAGCGCCTTGCCCGGGCCGTCCGGCAGCGGCAGGGTGAAGTGCCGGCCGTCATAGCGCACCTTCTCGCGGCGCAGCGCTCGCTGCACGATGTCGACGTACTCCCTGGTCCGCCCCAGGGGCGCGTCGAAGCGGACCCCGTGCCAACCCTCGCTCACCTGTGGCCCCGACACCCCCAGCCCCAGCCGGAAGCGGCCACCGGACAGCGAGTCGATGGTCGCGGCCGTCATGGCGGTCATCGCCGGGCTGCGGGCGGGGATCTGCATCACGGCGGCCCCGAGGTCGATCTGCTCGGTGGTGGCACCGACCCAGGCCAGCACCGACGGGGCGTCGGAGCCGTAGGCCTCGGCAGCCCACACGACGGCGTAGCCGAGCCGGTCGGCCTCCCGGGCGAGAGCGAGGTTGTCCTGGTCGTTGCCCGCGCCCCAGTAGCCGAGGTTCACACCGAGTCTCATGACCGCGAGGTTACTGGCGTGGCCGGGGCGGCGAGGGCCGCCCGCCCCGCTAGCGTACGGAGACATGCGCCACAGACGACTCGGCCGGTCCGGGCTGCGGGTGTCGAGACTCGCTCTCGGCACGATGACCTGGGGTGGTGGCACGTCCCCGGAGGACGCGCGGGACCAGCTCGAGATGTTCGTGGCGGCCGGAGGAGACCTCGTGGACACCGCCCACGGCTACGGCGACGGGGCCGCCGAGGAGATCCTGGGGGGGCTGGTCGGCAGCGCCGTGGACCGCGAGGACCTGCTGTTGTGCAGCAAGGCCGGGATCTCCCGTCGCACGGGTCAACGTGTCGTCGACACCTCCCGGGGCGCGCTGATGGCCCAGCTCGACACGTCGCTGCGCCGCCTCGGCACCGACCACCTGGACCTGTGGCTGGTGCACACCTGGAGTGACGAGGTGCCGCTGGCCGAGAGCCTGTCCGCGCTGGAGTGGGCCGTGACGACCGGCCGGGCCCGCTACGTCGGCGTGTCGAACTACTCCGGCTGGCAGGTGGCACGTGCCGCGTCCCTGCTCGAGTCCGCCCGAGTGCCACTGGTGGCCGACCAGGTCGAGTACTCGCTGCTCTGCCGGGTCCCCGAGGACGAGCTCGTCCCGGCCTCGGCCGCCCTCGGCTTCGGGCTGCTCGCCTGGTCACCGCTCGGACGGGGAGTGCTCACCGGGAAGTACCGGCACGGCATACCGGCAGACTCGCGGGCGGCGTCGCCACACTTCCCCGGCTTCGCCCAGCGCTACCTGGACGAGGAGTCCGCGCAGGTGGTCGAGGCGGTCGCGACCGCCGCGCAGGGCCTCGGTTGCTCGAGCGCCGAGGCGGCGCTGGCCTGGCTGCGGGACCGTCCCGGCGTCACCGCACCGGTGGTGGGCGCCCGCACGGTCACCCAGTTGCGCTCCCTGATCGGCACCGAGGACCTCGAGCTGCCCGCCGAGATCGTGCACGCCCTCGACGACGTCTCCGACTGAGACGGGTAGGGGCTGGTCGTCGCGGCCCCGTCCTCGGCTCAGCTCTGGCGG
>CAYRLV010000676.1:0-1970 GCA_964425155.1 uncultured Ornithinicoccus sp.
TGCTCTGGCGTACCGGGCCGCATTCGCGACAAGATGCGGACATGAGCGAGGGCAGGGAGACCGCATACGAGCAGGCCCACCGGCGCAGCATCGAGGACCCGGACGGGTTCTGGGGTGAGGCGGCACGCGACATCGACTGGATCCGACGTCCCGGCACGGTGCTGGACGACTCGCGCCCGCCCTTCTACCGGTGGTTCACCGGCGCCACCCTCAACACCTGCTACAACGCGCTCGACCGGCACGTCATCGCCGGCCGCGCGGACCAGACGGCGCTGCTCTACGACAGCCCGGTCACGGGAGCCACCGCGAGCTACACGTATGCGGAGCTGCTCGACCACGTCGCACGGTTCGCCGGGGTGCTGCGCGCGCTCGGGGTCGAGCAGGGCGATCGCGTCGTCATCTACCTGCCGATGATCCCCGAGGCCGCGATCGCGATGCTGGCGTGCGCGCGGATCGGCGCGGTCCACTCGGTGGTGTTCGGCGGGTTCGCGCCGGCCGAGCTCGCCGCGCGGATCGAGGACGCCGCGCCCAAGGTGGTGGTCTCGGCCAGCTGCGGCATCGAGCGGTCCCGGGTGATCCCCTACAAGCCGATGCTCGACGAGGCGATCGAGCGGTCCGCGCACCAGCCGGACCGGTGCGTCATCGTGCAGCGCGAGCAGCTCGTGGCCGACCTCGGCGACCGCGACGTCGAGTGGGCCACGATGATGCGCCCGGACGCGGTCGAGCCCGCCGGCTGCATCGCGGTGGAGGCGACCGACCCGCTCTACGTGCTCTACACGTCCGGCACCACCGGCAGGCCCAAGGGCATCGTGCGCGACCACGGCGGTCATGCCGTGGCGCTGCGGTGGTCGATGAGCAACGTCTTCGGGATGCAGCCGGGCGACGTGTGGTTCACCGCGAGCGACGTCGGCTGGGTCGTCGGCCACTCCTACATCGTCTACGCGCCGTTGCTGACCGGCTGCACCACGGTGCTCTACGAGGGCAAGCCGGTGGGCACACCGGACGCCGGGGCGTTCTGGCGGATCGTCGAGCAGTACGGCGTGGCCGGCGTGTTCACCGCGCCGACCGCCATCCGTGCGGTGAAGAAGGAGGACCCGGACGGCGAGCTGATCCGCGAGCACGACCTGTCCACGCTGCGCACCCTGTTCCTGGCGGGGGAGCGGCTCGACCCGGACACCTACGCCTGGGCGGCGGACCGGCTGGGCATCCCGGTGGTCGACAACTGGTGGCAGACGGAGACCGGCTGGCCGGTGGCGGCGAATCCGATGGGTCTGCAACGGCTTCCGATCAAGCCTGGCTCGCCGACCGTGCCGGTGCCCGGGTATGACGTGCAGGTCCTCGACGAGCGCGGCGCCTCGGTGCCCGCCGGCACCGAGGGCGCGATCTGTCTGCGGCTGCCGATGCCGCCCGGCACGCTGCCGACGCTCTGGCAGGACGACGAGCGTTACGTCTCGTCCTACCTCGCGGCCCACGACGGCTACTACCTGACGGGCGACGGCGGCTACCTCGATGAGGACGGCTACCTGTTCGTCATGGGCCGCACCGACGACGTGCTCAACGTGGCCGGCCACCGGCTGTCGACCGGCTCGATCGAGGCGGCGCTCGCCGGGCACCCGTCGGTGGCCGAGTGTGCCGTGATCGGTGTCGCCGACCAGCTCAAGGGGCAGGTGCCGCGGGCCCTCGTCGTGGTCAAGGCCGGCATCGACCTGGACGACGACGGGGCTCGGCAGGGGTTGGTCGACGAGCTGGTGCAACGAGTGCGCGCCGAGGTGGGCGCTGTCGCTGCCCTGCGCGAGGTGGACGTCGTCGCGGCCCTGCCCAAGACCCGGTCGGGCAAGATCCTGCGCAAGACGATGCGGCAGATCGCCGACGGCGACACGCCCACCGTGCCCAGCACCATCGAGGACGCCACCGTCCTGGACGACCTCACGCCGGTGCTCACCCGCTCCTGACCACGCTCCTCCTCGAGA
>CAYRLV010000677.1:0-1957 GCA_964425155.1 uncultured Ornithinicoccus sp.
GGCTGGATGAAGGTGCGCCCGACGTAGGCGTTCTTCACCAGGCCCTGGCCGTACGGGATGCCGGACTCCTGCGCGTACCCGATCGCGGCCGGCGTGCCGGACTCCGGGGTGGGGATGACCAGGTCGGCCTCGACCGGGTGCTCCTGCGCCAGCCGCCGCCCCATCTCGACCCGGGCCTCGTAGAGCGTGCGTCCGTTGATGGTCGTGTCCGGACGGGCGAGGTAGACGTACTCGAACACGCACCCCTTGCGCACCGGCTCGGCGAAGGTCTGGCTGCGCAACCCGTTCTCGTCGATGGCGATCAGCTCGCCGGGCTCCACTTCGCGCACCACGCTGGCGCCGACGATGTCGAGGCCGGCGGTCTCGCTGGCGACCACCCAGCCGCGCTCGAGCCGACCCAGGACCAGGGGACGGATCCCCTGCGGGTCGCGAGCGGCATACAGGGTGTGCTCGGCCATGAAGCCGAAGCAGAAGGCGCCGCGGATCGCGGCCAGCACGTCCACGGCCACCGACTCCAGGCTGCGGTCCGGGTCGCTGGTGAGCAGGGCCGTCACGAGGGCGGTGTCGGTGGTGTTGCCGCGGCGCAGCTCGCCGTTGGTGCGACCCAGGTCGCCGCCGAGGCGCTCGCGCAGCAGGTCCTTCAGCTCGTCGGTGTTGATCAGGTTGCCGTTGTGGGCGAGCGCGACGGTGCCGCCGTCGTCCGCGCCACCCAGGGTGGGCTGGGCGTTCTCCCAGGTGCTGCCACCCGTGGTGGAGTAGCGGCAGTGCCCGACCGCCATGTGGCCGCGCAGTGAGTTGAGACTGCCCTCGTCGAAGACCTGCGAGACCAGACCCATGTCCTTGTAGACGGTGATCCGGTGCCCGTCGCTGGTCGCGATGCCGGCGGCCTCCTGCCCCCGGTGCTGCAGGGCGTAGAGGCCGAAGTAGGTGAGTTTGCTGACCTCTTCGCCGGGTGCCCAGACACCGAACACGCCACAGGCGTCCTGGGGACCCTTTTCGCCGGGAAGGAGGTCATGGGAGAGCATGCCGTCACCACGTGCCACGGTGCTCAGTGTGGCACAGCCGGACGGCTGTCTCCGACCGCTGGGCCCCGGTCACCGCTCCGGTGGGGTGTCCCGCCCGTGGGGCTCCTGCAGCGAGCGGCCCTCGACCGCCTTCACCGACCGGCGCTCGACCAGGACCAGCACCACCCCGGCCACCAGCAGGCCGAGGGCGGCGAACACGACGGCGAACAGGCCGACCAGGGTGGCCGTGCTGTAGTCGGGGTTGCCGGGTCCGACCAGGGCCAGGATCACGCCGACCAGCAGACCGACGAACCCGCCCGTCGCCAGGAACGGCACGATGTTGGGCGCGCGGCGCACGGGGCGTCGGGAGGTGGTCGGCACCCCTCCACGGTAAGCGATCGGGGGCGGCGCCGACGCACGACGGTCCCGGACCCCGTGCCGGACGGGCCCGGCCCAGTAGGGTTGCACGCAAGACGGGCGGCTGCGGGTCGCCCGACCACCGAACACGGCTGTCGAGAGCCGTGGACGAAAGGGGCTCCACACATGTGGAAATGGATACTCCTGATCGTGTTCCTGATCGTGGTCGCGTTCCTGGTCTGGTACCTGTTGCGCCGCCCCGGTGAGGGCACCGGAGCATCGACGCTGACGCAGTCGGGGGCGGGGCAGGCCGGTGGGCCGGGCGGTCAGCAGCAGGGTGGCCAGCAACCGGGACCGGCCGGACCGGGCGGTCAGCAGCAGGCGGGCTACGCCGAGCCCGGGCCGCAGGGCCCGGGGGGCGGATCAGGAGCAGCCGCTCAGCCGTACGACCAGATGAGCGACGAGTCCCCGAGCCGGTATGCGGAGCCGGGCCAGCCGGGTGGGTACGCCGAACCTGCTCAGCAGGGTGGGTACCCCGAGCAGCCCCAGCAGGGTGGGTACCCCGAGCAGTCCCAGCAGGGTGGGTACCCCGAGCA
>CAYRLV010000678.1:0-1956 GCA_964425155.1 uncultured Ornithinicoccus sp.
GGGACCGGTGGCTTGACCCCGCCGAGCGCCTTGAGCCGCTTGTTGACCGCGGACACCTCGGCCTTGGTCAGCGTCGGCTTGAGCTTGGTGATCTTCTTGGTCAGCTTGTTGACCGGCACGGCGTCGTCACCCTGGCCGATCCGCATCACGGTGACCGGCACGTTCCCGCCGGTCACCCGGGTGACCTTCTTGCGCTCCGACTCGGCGAGCCGGATCGCTGGCCCCTTGGGCCCCTCGGCGACCAGCACGACACCCGGGCGACCCACCGCGCGGAACACCATCGCGGCGGACGCCAGGTCACGGGTGTTGCGGCCGCGCGGTGCCTCGGCGGCGACCGGCTCCTTGTCGTAGTACCAGCCCCGGCGCAGCGCACCGAGCGCCGCGCCCGTTGCCCCCGCCTTGCCCTCGATGCTCTTGTAGGCCGCCTTCTCCGCGCGCCGGCTCATCACCAGCATCGCGCCCATCAGGCCGAAGAGCAGCCCGAAGAATCCGTAGAGATAGGGGTGCCCGAGGAGCAGCCCGACCACGAGCAGGACCCCGAAGGCGACCAGGGCAGTGAGCAGCATCCACCAACCGATGTTGGGGTCGGTCTGCTTGGAGACCTTGTAGATCTGCCTGATTTGGGCGAGGCGGCCGGGCTTCTTGTTCGGGTCCTTCGGCTTGCGGCCGAACCTCCCCTTGGGCGCGGTCGACTGCTCGGAGTTCTTGCTGCGGGCCATGGGGGTCAGGATACGTCGGGCAGGGCCCGGGCCACGAGCGAGGCAGCCTCCTGCCGCGCCGGCGAGGCCTCCGCGGCCTCGGCGAGGTGGGCCAGCTCCGGCGGCACCTCCCGGCCGCTGCGCCGCATCGCCTGCGCCCACAGCCGTCCGGCGCGGTAGGACGAGCGCACCAGCGGGCCGCTCATGACGCCCTGGAACCCGACCTGCTCCGCGACGTCCGACCAGTGGACGAACTCCTCCGGCTTCACCCAGCGGTCCACGGGGTGGTGCCGCGGCGACGGGCGGAGGTACTGGGTGATGGTGAGCAGGTCGGTGCCGGCGTCGTGCAGGTCGCGGATGGCCTGCTCGATCTCCTCCTGCTCCTCGCCCATCCCGAGGATGAGGTTGGACTTGGTGACCAGCCCCGCGTCCCGGCCCCTGGTGATCACCGCGAGCGACCGGTCGTAGCGGAACGCCGGCCGGATCCGCCGGAAGATCCGCGGCACCGTCTCGACGTTGTGCGCGAACACCTCGGGGGCGGCGTCGATGACCTGATCGACCTGCTCCGGAACTCCGTTGAAGTCGGGGATGAGGATCTCGACCCCGGTGCCGGGGTTGACCGCGTGCACCTGGCGCACCGTCTCCGCATACAGCCAGGCGCCGCCGTCCGGCAGGTCGTCGCGGGCGACACCGGTGATGGTCGCGTAGCGCAGCCCCATCTGCTGCACCGATTCGGCGACGCGCCGCGGCTCGTCGCGATCCAGCTTGGTCGGGCGTCCGGTGTCGATCTGGCAGAAGTCGCACCGGCGCGTGCACTGCTCGCCGCCGATGAGGAAGGTCGCCTCGCGGTCCTCCCAGCACTCGAAGATGTTGGGGCAGCCGGCCTCCTGGCACACCGTGTGCAGTCCCTCGCGCTTCACCAGCGAGTGCAGTGACGTGTATTCCGGCCCCATCTTGGCGGTGGTCCGGATCCACGACGGCTTGCGCTCGATGGGGGTCTCGGCGTTGCGCGCCTCGACGCGCAGCAGGCGGCGGCCCTCGGGTGCGACGGTCACGGACGGCTCCCTTGCCCTTCGAGGTTGCTGGTCGGTCCTCCCGGGCCCGGCGAGGTGCACCGCCGGCCCGCCGCACCAGCCTACGACCTCCACGGCTCTCGCCCGCCCGCAGGTGACGGAGCCGGCCAGAGCACGGAGGCGCCCTCGACCCCGCCGTGGCCACCGTGCTCTGGGCGGCGTCGGGCTACGCCGTCGCCGGGATG
>CAYRLV010000679.1:0-1950 GCA_964425155.1 uncultured Ornithinicoccus sp.
GCGAGGGACCGAGGAGTGGATGGAGAGGTTCCTCGACGTGGGACTGCCAGCCGCCCCGATCCATGACTACGCGCAGGTGTGCGTCGATCCGCACACGATCGCGCGCAACATGGTGGTCACCATGGAACACCCAACGGAGGGCAACGTCCACGGTCTTGGCATCCCCATCAAGATGAGTGGAACGCCGGGCCAGGTGCGAAGTCCCGCACCCTTGCTCGGAGCACACACCACAGAGATCCTCAAGGAAGCCGGGTACACCGAAGAGCAAATCTCGACCTTCCAAAAGACCGGAGCGGTGCGATGACCGCGCCTGCGCTCGGACTCGACATTCGCGACTCCATAGCGTTCGTCACCTTCAACCGACCAGTTCAGCGCAACGCGATGACGTGGGAGATGTACGAAGGACTCTTCGACGCATGCGAACAGATCGACGGCGACGAACGGGTCCGAGCAGTGGTGCTCCGTGGCGCCGGCGGCCGGGCCTTTGTCGCCGGCACCGACATCCGGCAGTTCCGGGAGTTCAGCGGTGGAGCGGACGGTATCGCCTACGAGGAGCGGATCGACAGGGTGGTCGGCCGGCTCGAGTCCGTCAGTGTCCCCACCATCGCGGTCGTCGACGGGTACGCCGTCGGCGGTGGCCTGATCATCGCGGCCGCGTGTGACCTGCGGCTGGCCAGCACGAACGCGAAGTTCGGGCTACCGGTTGCCAGGACGCTGGGGAATGCCGTCTCGGCGAGCACGTGTCATCGCCTCATGGCCCTCGTGGGCGCGTCGCGGGCCCTGCAGATGATCTACACGGCCGAGATGGTGGACGCCGACGAGGCGGTGACCATCGGGCTTGCCAACGAGCTGGTTCCGACCGACGAACTTGAGCAGCGGGTCGAGCAGTTGTGCGCGCAACTGAAATCCCACGCACCGCTGACAATGCGATCCGCCAAACTGACCGTGCAGCGACTCCAGGCGCGTGAGATGCCTGACACTCAGGACCTGCTCAGCCTCTGCTACGACAGTGAGGACTTCAAGGAAGGCGTCGACGCTTTCGTCCACAAGCGTCCGCCCGAGTGGGCCGGCAGGTGAACCTTCGCACGAGGACGCGGGTGAGCAGTCATGAGTGAACAGGTTGCGGGCACGCAAGCGATCAACACGGTGGTGGAAGCCCTTCGTGCCGACTTCGGCGCGAACCGCGTGTCCACCTCACCGTCCGTCCTGGAGCAGCATGGGCGCGGAGAATCCCATCACGCGCTGGCACCACCTGACGCGGTCTTCTTCGCCACCTCCACCGCGGAGGTGGCGCGCGCCGTCGAACTCTGCCACCAGAGCCACGTGCCTCTCATCGCCTTCGGCGTCGGCAGCTCGGTGGAGGGACACGTCTCCGCGTTGAGCGGCGGCCTGTGCCTCGACCTGAGCGAGATGACCGAGGTGCTGCGGGTCAACGCGGAGGACCTCGACTGCGTGGTCCAGTGCGGCGTCCGGCGCAAGCAACTGAACGAGCGTCTGGGCGCGCAGGGCCTGTTCTTCCCGATCGACCCCGGCGCCGACGCTTCCATCGGTGGGATGGTGGCCACCGGAGCATCCGGCACCAACGCAGTCGGCTACGGCACCATGCGCGAGAACGTGCTTGGGTTGACGGTGGTCCTGGCGGATGGCCGCGTCGTGCACACCGGCGGCCGCGCTCGCAAGTCGTCGGCCGGCTATGACCTGACCCGACTGTTCGTCGGCAGCGAAGGCACCCTCGGGATCGTCACCGAGGTGACCTTGCGCCTCTACGGCATCCCTGAGGCGATCTCGGCAGCGATGTGCGCCTTCCCCCCGATCGAGGCCGCGGTGGCATGCGTCACCGAGACGATCCAGCTGGGAGTGCCCGTCGCTCGGGTGGAGCTGCTCGATGACAGGCAGATGCAGGCCTCTGTGGCGTTCTCCATCATGGAGGCACCCGTCGCGGCGACCCTT
>CAYRLV010000680.1:0-1948 GCA_964425155.1 uncultured Ornithinicoccus sp.
GCTCGCTTCTCGGCCGCCCGCTTCGCCGCGGCACGCTTCGCCGCGGCCTTCCTGGCGGCCGCCCGCTTCTGTGCGGCGGCCTCCTTCGCCTGGCGCTCGGCCTCCGCCCGGTCGGCGGCCTTCTTGGCCGCCGCAGCACTGGCGCGGTCGCGGGCCAGCCCGCCGGAGCGCTCGTACTCGGCGAACCGTGCGGCCTCGCGCTGTTGGTAGGTGAGCTGGTCGGCGGCCGGCGACACGTCCTGCTCGTCCACCTGGGCGCCCACCGCGGCATACCCCGCGGCGGTCGCGGCGAGCACGGAGATGGCGAAGGTGGCCGCGACGGCGGGGCGGCGCAGCGCCGCGAGCGCGCGAGTCGGCGTCAGCCGGGCACGGTGGCGCGCGGGAGTCTGGTGGGGCATGGGGGTGGTTCCTTCGCAGGTCGGGCCGCCCACGTCGGAAGGGGGCGGCCCGCGGTTCGTTACCAAATCGAGATCTGACGCGGAACACCGTGCCAGAGCCCCCACCGCCCGGCCAAATCGCCGAGTGCCGATCGCACGCCGCTCGGCACCGCCGGGTGGGCCGTCCGTGCTCAGCGCCGGGGAGCAGCTGTGACCAGCGCCTCACGGACACGACCCTGCCAAGACCGGCTCGGACCGCGCAGATTCTGTCCACAGGCACCCGCCGCCCACGCCCCACCCCGCACTCGTGCCGCATGGTTGTGGTGGTGGCGTGCGCCCACGCGCTCCGACACCACAACCATGCGCCTCCGGTCGGAGGGTCTGGGGTGGGTCAGGCGTCCACGCGCTCGAGCGGGTCGGTGCCCTCCAACAGGTCGGTGACCAGCGCCGCGATCGGGCTGCGCTCGCTGCGGTGCAGCGTCACGTGCGCGAACAGCGGGTGCCCCTTGAGCCGCTCGATCACCGCGGCCACGCCGTCGTGCCGGCCGACCCGCAGGTTGTCCCGCTGCCCCACGTCGTGCGTCAGCACCACCTTCGAGTTCTGCCCGATCCGGGAGAGCACGGTCAGCAGGACGTTGCGCTCCAGCGACTGCGCCTCGTCGACGATGACGAACGCGTCATGCAGCGACCGGCCGCGGATGTGCGTGAGGGGCAGCACCTCGAGCAGCTCCCGGTCGACGATCTCCTCGACCACCTCGCGCGAGACGACCGCACCGAGGGTGTCGAACACCGCCTGCCCCCAAGGCCCCATCTTCTCGTTCTCGGTGCCCGGCAGGTAGCCCAGCTCCTGGCCACCCACCGCGAACAGCGGCCGGAACACGACGACCCGGCGGTGCTGCCGCCGCTCCATCACCGCCTCGAGTCCGGCGCACATCGCGAGCGCGCTCTTGCCCGTGCCGGCCCGGCCGCCGAGGCTGACGATCCCCACGTCGGGATCGAGCAGCACGTCCAGGGCGATCCGCTGCTCGGCGCTGCGCCCGTGCAGCCCGAACGCGTCCCGGTCGCCGCGCACCAGCCGCACCGCCTTGTCGGGCGTCACCCGGCCGAGGCCGCTGCCGCCCGGCCCGAGCAGCACGACGCCGGTGTGGCAGGGCAGCTCGCGCGCCGCCTCCAGCTCGAGCCGCCCGTCGGCGAAGAGCGTGTCGAGCTGCTCGGTGCTGACCTCCAGCTCGCTCATGCCGGTCCAGCCGCTGTCGACCGCGAGCTCGGCGCGGTACTCCTGCGCGTCCAGCCCCACGGCCGAGGCCTTGACCCGCATCGGCATGTCCTTGCTGACCAGGGTCACCTGCCTGCCCTCGTCGGCCAGGTTGCGGGCCACCGCCAGGATCCGGGTGTCGTTGTCCCCCAACCGGAATCCCGACGGCAGCGACGAGGCGTCGGTGTGGTTGAGCTCGACCCGCAGGGTGCCCCCCTCGGTGCCGATCGGCACCGGCGCGTCGAGCCGACCGTGCTCGACGCGCAGCCCGTCGAGCAGCCGCAGCGCCTGACGGGCGAAGTAGCCGAGCTCGGGG
>CAYRLV010000681.1:0-1947 GCA_964425155.1 uncultured Ornithinicoccus sp.
ATCCGCGCCGGCCCTAGCTGGTTCGCTGCCGTGGCTCGGCGAGCCTCGCCGTAACGTCATCCGCTTGCGGTCGCGGTAAGGCTGCCCACGGCCAAAGGGCGCGCCGAAGGGAACACCTCGTGCGCTGGGTCAGTGCTGAGTGAAACCGTCCAGGAGCAGGTCGGCGACCTGTGGCCCGATCAGGGCGGGGTCGGTGTCCAAGCTGCGTGCGAAGCGAAGGGCGAGACGGAGCGTGCCCACGATGGCCTGCGGCAAGAGCTCAGCAGGCAGGTCGGTGCGCAGGCTGCCGTCTTCTTGGCCGCGGCGGATCACGGTCAAGAGCGCGTCTTGCATGGCTCGGGTCATGGGCGGTGGCTTTGGGCGCCGGGGTTGCCCGGGCAGGGGCTGGAGATCGGTACCCACCGATAGCAATGGATAGCGCTGGGCGATGTTGGCCATCTCGACGATGATGGTCCGCAGGCTGGCCACCGAGTCGCGCTGGCCCTCGATGGTGGCGCTGACGGCCCGGTGGGCCTCGGTGGCGGCGACTTCGAAGATGGCCCGGCGCAGGGCATCACGGTTCGGGTAGTGCCGGTACACGGTCAGCCGCACCACACCGGCTTCCTCTGCGATCTGCTGGATGGTGGCGTGGGGGTCATCCGCGAGGAGTCGGGCGGCTGCTTCCAGGATGAGCTGGTCGTTCCGCGTGGCGTCGCTGCGGGGACCGCGGCGACGGGGCCGGTTCACGGACGGTGGCACGCTCTTAAGTGTTACATCAGAGGAACATTTATGGAGTTACCGTGAGATGTGCCGCGCCCCAGGGTGCCGACATCACCGTCCAGAAGGAGAGGAGTCAGGTCATGAACGTCATCGCCGCCGATCCTCAAGGTGGCATCTTGGCCATCAACGTGTTCACCGTCCGAGCGGAGAGTCAACGCGCCCTCGTGGACGGGATCCTCAGGGCGGCCGCGAAGGCGGACATCCCTGGGCTGTTGTCGATGAAGCTCCTCTGCAGCACCGATGGAACGCGGGTGATCAACCACATGCAATGGGCGAGCGAACGGGCCTGGAAAGACGCCGCTGCGACCCATCCGGCGATCGCGGGCGCCCGGCAACGGGTACAAGAACTCGTTGACGGCGGCGGCCCGGACCAGTACGAGATCGTCGACGTCAAACCGTAGGACCGCACCACATCTTGTCCCTAAACCGAGGGGGTTTCGGGGTCGACGGTCAGCGGCGCCGTGCCGCGCGGAGCCCCGAGAAACGACAAGACCCCTGCTCGAGCAGGGGTCTTGCGGGAGTAGCCCCGACCGGATTCGAACCGGCGCTACCGCCTTGAGAGGGCGAGCCAGGGGCCATCCTGGCCTGCGTGGATCTGCCGGAAATGGGCTGCGACCTGCGCAAACGCCGTTCACCGTCTCTCGACGATCTACGTCGATTCTCGTTGTCATGTGTACCGACTGTGTACCAGACGCCATCTTGTTCGAGGCTCATGCGATGCATGCACTGCCCGCGGGCCCCGGCGCGCCTGCCCACTGCGACGACCGACGGACTCCACTAACGGTTTCGGCTCTGACCGCCCGCAGATCCTGTCGAAACCGGGCGAGGCAACGACGACCGGCGGCCGAGCAGCCGACCCTTCCGTTTGGCCTGGGCGCCACCATTGGCGGTGTGGGCGCCGATGGTGGCCGGTCCCATTCGGCAACGGACGGCATCACCCCTGCGGCCAGCCGCCCGGTCGGCGTGGACAGGTCGAGTCCGAGGTCGAGCGCGACGATCGACCAGCCTTCCCGCTGGGACTTTTGCAGCAGTTCGGCGAAGTCGAGGAGGCTGCTGGACACGCGGTCGAACTTGGCGACGACGAGCATGTCTCCGCCGCGGAGGTCAATGGGGAGCTCCGCACGGCTGGCCGGTTAACCTCGCCGTTTCACGGCCGGAGGGGTGACACGGGCCGGTAATGCACGGAAG
>CAYRLV010000682.1:0-1946 GCA_964425155.1 uncultured Ornithinicoccus sp.
GTCGACCCGGGCCAGTTCGACGAGGTCCGCGGCAAGGTCACCACCGGCTACGTCGACCCCGGCCCGGCCGACGCGACCGGCAAGCCCGAGGGTGCCCTGTGGCACGTGTACGACTCCGGCACCGGCGAGCTGCTCCGCTCGTGGCGGCTCGTGGCCGGTATCTGGGTGGACGCGGCCCTGTCCCCCACGTACGTGCCGAAGATCGACATCGGGACCGGGACGTTCGGCGACCTGACCGGCGACCGCATCGACGCGATCTCCGTCGCCGCCGAGCTCGGCGAGTTCATCACCGTCAAGGCCGAGAACATCCTCGCCGGCGAGGTCAACGTCGCCCTGACCCTCGGCGTGCTCGGGTCGCTCGCGGTCGGGTCGCCCCTGGCCGACCACGTGTGGATCGGCGACGGGAAGATCGAGGCCCGCCGGATCGGGCAGGGGGGCGTGGCGCTGCCGTCCGCGAGCATGGGCGGCTCCGAGAACTCTTTTGGGACCTATGGCCCGGACGGGTCCCTGCTCGGCGGGACCGAGGCCGACGGGTCGATGACCACCCCGCACCTGGAGGCGGGCGAGATCTCCCTCGCGGGCGTCGACCTCGACGAGCGTCTCGCGCAGCTGCCGCAGGGGCAGCAGATGTACACCCGGGAGTACTCCACCACCGTCGGCCCCTACACCTCGCGCACGGGGGTGTACGAGTTCCCCGTCGAGGTCGTGGGCGGCCGGACCTACCGCATCGACGTCGGCATCAAGGGACGCTGCCCCGGGTCTCGATACTGGCAGTACGGCCTCAACTACGTCTTCTCCACGGGCAGCCCCTCTGCGCCGAGGATCGACTCCACGACCCTGACCAACGGGACGTCCACGGTCATCTCCGACCCCTCCAACGAGACGATCTACCAGAGTGCCCCCGACTGGTTCGTCTACGAGCCATCCCAGTCCGGGACCGTCCGGTTCCTGCTGTGGATCGAACCGGGCGACGCCGGCTCCTCCGGCGTGGAGTCGCGCACGCACAAGTTCCTCGTGACCGACCTGGGGCCGGCCTCCGACAACGCGGGCCGCCCGAGGCTGGGTGGCGCGTCCGGGACCACCCCCGACCCGACCCCGCCGCCGAAGAGGTACGTGCGCGAGTACTACATCAGCACCCACCAGGTGTGGACCCAGTTCGGCGCGGGCGACACCTACGCCCCGCAGTGGGTCCGCTCCGGCAACGACTCCAGCTTCAACAGCGTCTACCGGACGTACCTGGTGCTGCCGGGGTCGGCCCGCACCGCCCTGGCCGGGGCCACGTCGGTGTCCAAGATCGAGCTGCGCCTGACGCAGTGCTCGGGCTACACCGGCCGACCGTGGCTGGGCACGACCACCGACACCAACCCCGGCGACACCCCGGAGCCGACGATCTACAACGAGGGCCAGGCGTCCACCACGACCTGGACCGGGCAGACGAAGTGGATCCCGCTGTCGGCAGCGCAGGTCACCGGGCTCGGACCCTCGGGCAGCTCGGTCGGCATCGTCGTGGGTCGCAAGTCCGCCGTCACCAACCAGGACTACTACGGGCCGTCCGCGGGGCAGGCGGCGGTGCGCCCGAAGGTCCGCATCACCTACTACGCATGATGAGGCGGGTGTGAGCATGGGTTTCGACTGGTCCGACGGGCACGGCCGCCGCGTGGTCGCCGACGACGAGACCCGCACCGTCACCGAGCACGTCGACGGGCAGGTCACCGCCCGCCCCTACACCCCCGACGAGGTCGCGGCCATGCAGGCACGTCTCGCCCGCACCGCCCGCCTCGACGACCTGGAGGCGCGGGTGTCGGCGCTGGAGGCGCTGCACACCGCCGCGGACCCCGACGACCCGACCGACCCTGCCGTGCCGACCTGGGACGAACTGGTCCCGCCCGGGTGGTGGTACGACGGGACGCTGCTGGCCGACGTCGACGGCACCGTCTACCGCAACA
>CAYRLV010000683.1:0-1935 GCA_964425155.1 uncultured Ornithinicoccus sp.
AGCGCACCCGCCGGTTCCTGGAGTGGCTCGCGGACAACCACTTCACCTTCCTCGGTTACCGCGAGTACGAGCTCGCCCAGGAGGACGGGGAGGACGTGCTGCGGGCGGTCCCCGACTCGGGTCTGGGTCTGCTGCGCCGAGCGCACCAGCAGTCCGGCAGCTTCAGCCGGTTGACGCCGGCCGCACGTGAGACCGCGCGCGAGCCCCAGCTGCTGATCATCACCAAGGCGAACTCCCGCGCCACGGTGCACCGCACCGCATACCTCGACTACATCGGGGTGAAGGTCTTCGACGAGGCGGGCGCCGTCGTGGGGGAGCGCCGGTTCCTGGGTCTGTTCACGTCCTCGGCCTACACCGAGTCGGTCCGGCGCGTGCCGATCATCCGCGAACGCGTCGACAAGGTGCTGTCCCAGGCCGGCTTCACCCCGGACAGCCACTCCGGCAAGGACCTGCTCGAGGTGCTGGAGAACTATCCGCGGGACGAGCTGTTCCAGACCAGCACCAAGCAGCTCTACGACATCTCGACCGACGTGCTGCACCTGCAGGAGCGGCGGCGCAGTCAGATGTTCCTGCGGCGGGACGAGTACGGTCGGTTCGTCTCGTGTCTCATCTACATCCCCCGGGACCGCTACACGACCGCGGTGCGGCTGAAGATGGAGCAGATCCTGCGGGACGCGTTCCATGCCGCGAGCGTCGACTACACCACCCGCGTCTCCGAGTCGGTGCTGGCCCGGCTGCACTTCGTGGTCCGGGTCGAGCCGGGCACCGAGATCCCGGACGTCGACGAGAACGAGCTGCAGCAGCGTCTCATCGAGGCGGCCCGCACCTGGGAGGAGGACCTCGGGGAGGTCGCCCGTCGCGACTACGGCGACGAGAAGGGCGGCCAGCTGTTCAGCCTCTACTCCCGGGCCTTCCCGGAGGCGTACAAGGAGGACTTCGGCCCACGCCAGGGGATCGCCGACCTGCAGCACATCGAGGCCCTCGCGTCGGACGACGCGACCCGGCTGACCCTCTACCGCGGCGCCAGGTGCGACGCCTACGAACGCCGCTTCAAGCTGTATCGGCGCAAGCCGGTCGTCCTCACCGACGTGCTGCCGGTCTTCACCGACCTCGGGGTCAAGGTCGTCGACGAGCGACCCTACGAGGTCGACCGCAGCGACGGCGCCACCGTCTACATCTACGACTTCGGTCTGCGCGCCGACTCCGAGACGGCCTGGACCGGCGACCGGGCGGAGGGCATGCGCGAGGTCTTCCAGGACGCGTTCGCGGCCGCCTGGGAGGGCGCGGCCGAGAGCGACGGGTTCAACGCGCTGGTGCTGGCCGCCGGGCTCACCTGGCGCCAGGTCGTCGTCCTGCGCGCCGTGGCGAAGTACCTGCGCCAGATCGGGTCGACGTTCAGCCAGGCCTACGTCGAGAACGCGTTGCTGTCCAACGCCTCGCTCGCGGCCGAGCTGGTGCGCTTCTTCGAGGCCCGGTTCGACCCGGACCACCCGGCCGGTGACGACCTCGAGGCGCGGGACGCGGCGCAGCAGGAGGTCGCCGACCGGATCCGCGCCGGCCTGGAGGAGGTCAGCAGCCTCGACCACGACCGCATCTTCCGGGCCTTCCACGGAGTGATCCGGGCGACGTTGCGCACCAACTTCTTCCAGGCGCCGCCCGAGCAGGGCGACGAGGGGACCAAGGACACCGGCGCCGCCACCGGCTCCGAGTCGGGGCGGCACAAGGCCTACGTCAGCTTCAAGCTGGATTGCCACGCCGTGCCCGACCTGCCCGAGCCGCGGCCGATGTTCGAGATCTTCGTCTACAGTCCCCGGGTCGAGGGCGTGCACCTGCGCTTCGGCAAGGTGGCACGCGGCGGACTGCGCTGGAGCGACCGCCGGGAGGACTTCCGCACCGAGGTCCTCGGCCTGGTCAAGGCGCAGATGGTCAAGAACG
>CAYRLV010000684.1:0-1933 GCA_964425155.1 uncultured Ornithinicoccus sp.
CCGGCCGGGCGGAGCATCACCACCCGCAGCCAGCGCAGGTAGACCGCGACCCCGATGACCGCGTTCACCGCCGCCACCACCGCCAGCCACCAGATCTCGCCGTGCACGACCGGACGCAGCGCGACCACCTTGGCCACCAGGCCGAGCACGCCGGGGGGCAGGCCGGCGAGCGACAGCAGCGCCAACCCGAGCGCCACTCCCATCAGCGGGTGCTCGCGCAACAGACCCCGGTATGCGGTGAGCTGCCTCGCCCGCGCCAGTCCCCACACGTGGGCGAGGACGGCGACGACCGCGAAGGCCAGCACGGTGGCGATGACGTAGGCCAGCAGGTATCCGGCGGACCCGCCGACGGCGAGCGGCGACAGGGCGGCCAGCGGCAGGACGACCCAGCCGGCCTGGGCGACCGTCGACCAGGCGAGCAGCCGCACCACGTCGTCCTGGCGCAGCGCCATCACGTTGCCCAGCGTCATCGACAGCGCGGCGACGATGGCGATGGCCGTGAGCGCCGGGGCACCCAGCACGGTGACCGCGCGCACCACGACCAGCAGCGCGGCCAGGGCCGCCACCTTGGAGGTGGCCGCCAGGAAGGCGGCGATGGGCAGCGGCGCGCCGACGTAGGCCTCGGGCGTCCACGCGTGGAACGGCACCAGCGAGAGCTTGAAGCCGATGCCGGCGACGAACAGCACGACCGACAGCACCAGGACCGACCGGGTGGCCGGGTCGGCGGTGGCCGCGAGCGCGGCGTCACCGTCGAGCAGCGCGGAGCCGGACGCCGCGAACCACAGGGCGCCGCCCATCGCGAGGAAGGCGAACGACACGAGCGAGGTGATGAGCAGCGACACCGACCCGTCGATCGCCCGGCGCAGCCCGCGCAACGCGACCAGCGCCACGACGGGGAGCGTCGCGAGCTCCAGCGCGACCAGCCAGGAGCCGAGGTCACGGGCCGCGGCGATGGCGGTCGCGCCCGCGGTGGCGGCGAGCAGCAGGGTGCAGACCACCGAGGTGCGGCCCTCGGGCTCCCGCCGCTGCTGCGGCCAGGCCAGCAGCACGACGACGAACGCGGCCGCCAGGGCGGCCAGCTGGAGCCCCGACCCGACCGCGTCGGCGGAGTAGAGGCAGGTGCCCGGCTCGCCGGGGAGGCACAACGTGGAGCGGGCGTCCCCGGCCGGCACCGCCAACCCGGGGAGGGTGGCCCAGCCACCGAGCGCGAGCGCGGCCAGCGTCACGGCGTAGTGCACCCGGCGCCAGCGCGGCCCCACCAGGTCGATCAGCAGCACGAGGAGTGCCGCGAGCGCCGGCGCGAGCACCGGCAGCAGCACGATGAAGTCGAACGACGCGACCGCGCGGTCCGCGGTCGGCGCGACGAGAGGGGCCAGGGGGCTCAGCAGGGGCGCGGTCATCGGCTCGCCTCCGAGACGATCTGGCCGACGTCGGGCGCCGTGGTGTCGAGCAGCGGCCCCGGCACGACCCCCAGCACGATGGTGGCCGTGACCAGCAGGCCGACGACCAGCGCCTCGGCACCGCGCGCGTCCTGGATCGCCGGCTCGGTGCGCTCCCCCGCCCACACGATCCGCAGCACCCGCAGCGCGTAGCCCGCCGCCAGGGCGGTGCCGATCACCGCGGCGACCACGAAGGCGTGGAACAGCAGCTCGGGACGGTCGGGCGCGGGTGACCACGCGGCATACATGGACCAGAACTCACCCCAGAACCCGACCAGCCCGGGCAGGCCGAGCGCGGCGGCGAAACCGACCACCAGCGCGAAGCCGAGCCGCGGGGACACCTCGCGCAGCGCGGCGCGGGCGGTCTCGAGGTCGGCGTCGCCCCAGCGTTCCTTCAGCCCGCCGACGACGAAGAAGAGCAACGCCGAGATCACCCCGTGGGCGACGTTGGCGAACAACGCGGCCTGCAGCCCGGCGTGCGTCCCGCTGGCCAG
>CAYRLV010000685.1:0-1927 GCA_964425155.1 uncultured Ornithinicoccus sp.
CAGAGCGCCGACCCGGACGACCCGTCGGTCGACCGGCACCGCCGCCAGTCGATGATCCTCGTGCCGCGGGACACCCCCGGGGTGACGGTGGTCCGGCCGCTGCACGCATTCGGCTACGACGACGCGGCGCGCGGTGGGCACGCCGAGGTCGTCTTCGACGACGTGCGGGTGCCGGCCGGCAACATCGTCAAGGGTGAAGGTGAGGGCTTCGCGATCGCCCAGGCCAGGCTCGGTCCCGGCCGGATCCATCACTGCATGCGGTTGATCGGCATGGCCGAACGAGCGCTCGAGCTGATGTGCCGCCGTGCCCTGTCCCGCTCGACGTTCGGCAAGCCGATCGCCGAGCAGGGCGCCGTGCAGACCCAGATCGCCACGGCCCGGGTCAACATCGAGCAGGCGCGGCTGCTCGTGCTCAAGACCGCTTGGCTCATGGACACCGTCGGCAACCGGGGCGCGCACACCGAGATCCAGTCGATCAAGATCCTGGTGCCGCAGATGGTGCAGCAGGTCGTGGACGACGCGATCCAGGTGCACGGTGGCGCCGGGGTCTGCCAGGACACGATCCTGCCGCACCTGTGGGAATCCGCCCGCACCCTGCGCCTCGCCGACGGACCGGACGAGGTGCACCGTGGCTCGCTCGCCCGCCGCGAGCTGCGCCGTTATCGCGCCGCCCCGCGGTGAGGCTCAGGGAGGCGCGCGAGTAGCGCGAGGCTCGGCACTCCCCGTCGTGGCGACCGGACACCGGGCGCGTGATCGTCTCCGCTCGGTGTCCCCCTTGCACAATTCATGCCTATATGGTTATATATCTGAATGGCCAGGGCAGCCACCACGACGGACGCGTTCAATGCGATTGCGGAGCAACGTCGGCGGGACATCGTCGACGAACTCTCGCGCGGACCACGCAACGTGGGCCAACTCGTCGAGGTACTCGGCCAGAGTCAGCCGCTCGTCAGCAAGCACCTCCGAGTGCTGAGGGAGGTCGGGATCGTCAGAGCCAACGACCACGGCCGGCAGCGGCTGTACGAGCTCAACGCCGTGGCGCTCCGACCGGTCCATGAATGGACGTCGAGGTTCGAGCGGTTGTGGAGCGACCGCTTCGATCGGATGGAGGACCTCGTGGCCGAACTCCAGGATGAGTCGGCCACGTCATGACCGAGCATGTCACGGCTGCCGCTCATCACCCTCGTCCTCGACGCTGATCGGGGTCGGCCATCCGAGGCATCCTCCCCAACACGCACGGAACGACAGGAGCAGAAACCATGAGCACGGATACGCGCAAGGCCACGATCACGTTGCCGACCGACGAGCAGATCCTGATCACCCGCGAGTTCGAGGCGCCGCCAGCAACGGTGTTCCGCGTCTGGACCACACCGGAAATGGTGCGACGCTGGTGGAGCGGTGGCCAAGGCACCGTCAGTTCGGTCGAGATGGACTTTCGTGTCGGCGGCCGATGGCGCTACGTCATCGCCGGCCCGAGCGGCTCGGATCTCGCCTTCCATGGCACCTACGTCGACATCGTCGACGGCGCCAAGATCGTCTACACCGAATACCTGGAAGAGCCGGGCGGATCCACCGAGGACGAAACCGCCGCCCCCACGAACACGGTCACTTTCGAGGCCAGCGGGACCGGTACCCTCCTGTCACTGCTGGTGCAGACCGACAGCAGAGACCTTCGAGATGCGATCCTCAACTCCGGCATGGAGGTCGGCATGCAAGGACAGATGGACCGGATCGAGGAAATCGCCGCTGGTCTTGCCTGAACGCCCGACCGACGGGGTGGACCGCTGGTCGGCCCCCACAGGCTCCACCGTTCCAGATAAGCCTCCCGCCAGCCGCACACGTTAGTGTCGCCGGATGCCGTCATACATCAAGTCCGTGACCTTCGACGCCGTCGACGCGCTCGCGCTGGCGACCTTCTGGGCCGCCG
>CAYRLV010000686.1:0-1926 GCA_964425155.1 uncultured Ornithinicoccus sp.
CGACGGTCTTCTCGGGACTCGCCGTCGCCATCCTCGTCTCGTACTCGTGCAGCTCCACCGTCCAGCTGCCGCTGGTGAATCGTCGCGGCTGCACCGTGATGGTGACCTGTTCGCCCTTCGCGGCCGTGGTGCGACTCGACTGCTGCCGGCCCTCCGCACGCCACAGCAGGAACTGTTGGCCGCCGTCCTTGTCCCAGAACGACGCCCAGTTCCCGCGGTAGCCGGCCGCGGCCCGCTGCCAGGCTGGCACGTTCGGTGGCACCAGGGTGGCCGGGGACAGCGGCCGACCGTTGACCAAGGCCTTGATCTGGCCGGGGCCCGTCGCGCTGACGCGCACCACGACGTCGCCGGGGACGTGAAGGGTCACGGTGACGGGTTGGTTGGTGGCACCGGGAGGCGGTGTGATCGTCCGCAGCGGTGTGCCCTCGTCCTCGCCGGCGCCATCCCGGGCAATGCTTCTCGACTTCGCGAACGGGTATGCGGTCCACGGCACCTCTTCGTAGATCGCCACCCTCGCCTCCGCGCCCCGTGGAGGTCGCGCACCCGGGACGTGGCCGCCGTGCAGGGTGATCGTGCTTCCGTTCGGCGGCAGCCCGACCGCGCTGTTCACGCCGAAGCTGGAGAGCATCTCCGTTCCGAGGCAGGTGACCCGTGCCGTCGACCCGCCACGACTGGCTTTCACGTTGGCCTGCTGGGCCCACCGCGTGTGCGTGCCGGAGAGTTTGGCGTCCGGGCACCAGGCGATCGCGAACAGCTGCGCGCCCGTCGCGCCCTGGACGCTCACCCGGGTGTCGGCGGCGTCGGCGGCCAGCGGGACCCGCGCCACCGTGAGGAGCTTCAGGCCGGCGGTGTACTGCGGGAAGCGCGCCGCCGCCTCCGGGTGGCTGGTCCGGGTCCCGGCCGGCCTCGGCGTCGGAGCGGGGGAATCACCTGGCTGGGTCACGACGACTCCGGTGACCACGGCCGCGGCGATCGCGACCCCGGCGATGGTGCCGACCGCGCGGCGGCGAGCGGACGCCATACGCTGCTGGACGTCCTCGACCGTGGCGGAGGGCCGGTCGAGCGTGAACTGTTCGGCGTAGTCGTGCAGGGCTGCGCGCAGCTCGTCGGTGCTGTGCTTCATGACTGGCTCCTGGTCCGGGCCTGCGACGGCTCGTCGGGACCCGGTGGGGTGGGTTCACTGCTGAGGTGCTCGCTGACGCGGAGGGTCGCCAGCGCCTTCGCGGCCTGGGACTTCACGGTCCCGGTGGTGACGTCGAGGGCCTCGGCGATCTGCGCCTCGGTGTAGTCGTGGAAGTAGCGCAGCACCACCACCGCCCGCTGCCGTGGGGGCAGGGCACCCACCGCGGCGACGAGGGACTGGCGACGCACGACCTGCTCACTGTGGTCCTCGCTCACGATGGTGGGCAGCTCGCCGGTGGGCACCTCACCGCGCCACTTGCGCCGCCAGCCGGAGGAGAACTCGTTGACGATGATGCGCCGCGTGTAGGCCTCGTGGTCTCCGTCGATCCGGTCCCAGGCCTTCCAGGCCTTGGCCAGGGCCGACTGGAGCAGGTCCTCGGCGGCGGCGTGGTCGCGGGTGAGCAGGATGGCCGTGCGATACAGCGCGGTGCCACGGGCGGCGACGAAGTCGCTGAACCCCCGCGGGACCGGACGACTCCTCATGGCGTCATCCGGCGAGTACGTCGTTCCCTCATGCCCCTCACCACTGGCTGGCCTGCCCCCAAGGTTGCCCGACCGATCGGAGCCAGCATCGCGCCACGCCCCAGCCGCGGTGAGGGAGTCCAGGAATCGGTGGCATCCTGAGGAGTGATGCGCGCCCTCGTCCCGACCCGGTCCCCGGTCCGGTGAACTGCGCGATGCACATGCCAGAGCCCGGGCACATGTCCGGTCCGATGTGGATGCCGTCACTGCCGCCCGACCTCG
>CAYRLV010000687.1:0-1924 GCA_964425155.1 uncultured Ornithinicoccus sp.
CTCGGCCATCGGCGGGTAGCGCCACGGCCGAATCTGCGACTGCACGACGACGGTCAGCTCGACAGGTCGCCCGCCGACCCGGCGCCCGGACACCGCCATGACCTGCTGCGCGAGGGAGGTTCGCTCGGGGTCGGAGAGCGAACGACCCGACACAGCCACCAGATCCAGATCGCTGGCTGGCCGCAGTCCACCCTCGACCGATGAGCCGGACAGGTAGATGCCGATCAGGCCGTCCCCCACCAGGTCGCAGACGATCCGCACCACAGCGTCGATCTGTTCATCGGCGTGCATGGCGGGAGTCTTCCCTCGGGCGCGCCCACACGCCACCGGTTTACGCCACCGGCAACGTGGGACGAGACCCGACCCAGGCACCGTTCGCCGAGGGGTTGCCAAGCAGAGTCATAAGTCGTAACTTATGTCTCATGCCACAGCAGCTGGACGCCTGGGCGGCGGTCGCAGACCCGCGGCGCCGACAGATTCTCGAACTGCTCGCGCAGCAACCGCGATCGGTGGCCGACCTCAGCCGGGCGCTGCCGGTCAGCCAGCCGGCGATCTCGCAACACCTCAAGGTGCTGCGCGAGGCCGAGCTGGTCGACTTCCGACCGACCGGTGCACGGCGCATCTACCAGGTTCGGCCGGACGGTCTGGCTGGTCTGCGAGCGGAGCTCGACCGGTTCTGGTCCACGGCCCTGGCCAACTTCACACGTCTGGCGGACCACGAGGCCGCCGCAACGAAAGGACAACACCATGACCACGTCAACTGACACCATCGTCCGCCAGGACGTCGTCGTCGACCTCTCCCCCGAGCGCGCCTTCGCACTGTTCACCGAGCAGTTCGACCGCATCAAGCCGCACGAGCACAACCTGATGGACGCACCGATCGTCGAGACCGTGTTCGAGACCCACGTCGGGGGCTTCGTCTACGACCGGGCCGAGGACGGCTCGATCTGCCGCTGGTCACGGGTGCTGGCTTTCGAACCACCGGAGCGGTTCGTCATCAGTTGGGACATCTCGCCGCAGTGGCAACTCGAGACCGACCCCGAGCGCTGCAGCGAGGTCGAGGTGCAGTTCCTCCCCGAAGGGACGGGCACGCGGGTGCAGTTGGAGCACCGTCACCTGGAGCGACACGGCGACGGCTGGGAGAGCGAGCGCGACGGAGTCGCCGGGCCTGGCGGCTGGCCGGTGTACCTCCAACGCTTCACCGATCTTGCTGCGACGAGCTGACCGGGAAGATCCGCGAATTTCGTTGGCCTTCAAGGGTTGTGGTCATCGGTTGGACCAGCTATAATCGAACACATGATCGAGCATGCGAGCGACCAGCAGCTGGGGCCGGATGCTCCGACCAGCGCGTCGCTCCGAGAAGTGCTCGACTCGTTCGCGCTCGACGACACCGCGGAGCTCGCGCCTGACGAGCTGATCGCCCAACTGACCGCGCTGGAGGCGGTCAAGTCGGCCGCCGCCGCGCGGCAGGCACGGCTCGCGGTCGCCCTGGACCGGCGACAGCGACAGGCCGAGGCCGAGCAGGGCGTGCCGAGCGAACGGCGCGGGCGAGGTGTGGCCGGACAGGTCGCCCTGGCTCGGCACGAATCTCCGTTCCGCGGGCGCGCGCACCTGGGGCTGGCCAAGGCTCTCCTCCTGGAGATGCCCGCCACCCTGGCCGCCTTGACGGCGGGTCAGATCAGTGAGTGGCGCGCGATGATCATGGTCCGCGAGACCGCCACCCTGTCCCGGGCCGACCGGGCCGAGGTCGACGCGCAGCTGGCGCCGCGACTTCCCGGCTGGGGAGACCAGCAGATCGCCGCCGAGGCCAAGTCGCTCGGCTACCGACTCGACCCGTCGTCCGCCGTGCGGCGCGTGCGTGGAGCACGCGGCGACCGGCGCGTCACCATCCGTCCGGCGCCCGACACGATGACCCGCCTGTGCG
>CAYRLV010000688.1:0-1916 GCA_964425155.1 uncultured Ornithinicoccus sp.
CTCGTAATGAATAGGTCGTCGGTTCGATTCCGACAGGCGGCTCCAGGAGAGGCCCCAACACCTCGGCTTAGCCCGAGCCCACGGGTGTGGTTTCGGGCTCATGGCTTCTTCAGTAGAGGCGATGGTGCGCAGGCAGCGGGGCGCTCACCGGAGTTAGGGTCAACGGGTGCTCGACCTCCCCCTCAAGACCGACCGCCTTGCCCTCCGACTGTTCCGTTCCGACGACCTGGATGCGATCCTGGCCTACCAGTCCCGGCCGGATGTGGCCCGCTACCTGCTCGAGGAGCCGTGGACTCGGGACGAAGCTGAGAAGCAGATCGCCAAGCGCGTCACGCGCACCGGGCTGAACGGTGACGGCCCCGGTCAACTCGGGCTGGTCATCGAGCGTGATGGCCTGGTGATCGGTGACGTCTCGCTTCGGCTCGTGGACGACACCGGCTCCCGCGCCGAGATCGGCTGGGTCTTGAACCCGGACTTCGGCGGCCAGGGCTACGCCACCGAGGCCGTCCGCACCGTGCTCGACCTGGCGTTCGAGCACTACCGGCTCCGTCGCGTCATCGCCAACCTCGACCCGCGCAACGAGGCGTCCGCCCGGATGTGCGAGCGGCTGGGCATGACCAAGGAAGCCCACCTGCGAGAGGACTGGTTCAGCAAGGGTGAGTGGACCGACAACGCGATCTACGGGTTGCTCGCGCCGGAATGGGCCGCCACCACGGCCTCGAGGGTGTCTGACGAGGCCACAGGACCAGTCGAAGGCGTGTGCCCATGACCACTGGTTCCCGACGCATCGACCACCTGGTGCTCGCCGTTCATGACCTGGAGCGGGCGGCGTCCTTCTACCGGCGGCTGGGTTTCCAGGTCGGCGCCCGCAACCGCCATCCGTGGGGCACCGAGAACCACGTGATCCAGTTTGCGGCGTCCTTCCTCGAGCTGATCACGGTCGCCGACGTCCAACGCGTCCCGCCGCACGCGCCGCGCTCCTTCAGCTTCGGGCAGTTCGTCCGGGACTACCTGGCTCGGCGTGAGGGACTGGCCATGTTCGTCCTGGACAGCGCCGACGCGAGGGCTGATGCGGCCGCCTTCGCGCGCGCCGGCATCGGTGACTACGAACCCTTCTCGTTCGAACGCGCGGGTCGAGCGGCTGACGGCACCGAGACCCACGTCGCGTTCACCTTGGCATTCGCCACTGACGACAGCCTGCCGGATGCCGGGTTCTTCGTGTGTCAGCAGCACCATCCCGAGGCGTTCTGGAGCGCAGCCCTGCAACGCCATGAGAACGGCGCCACGAACGTGTCCGGCGTCGACCTCCGCGTGGCTCGCCCTCAGGACCACGTGCGCTTCCTGGAGGCCTTCATCGGAGCGCAGTCCTCCGGCAACGGACTCGAGTATCGCTTCGACCAAGCCGGCCGCCTCGAGCTCGACGCGGCAGCCGACCGCGTCGGATTTACCGGGTTCACCGTCGCCGCGCTCGACCTCGACGTGGTGGCGCGACGGCTCAGCGCGCAGGATCTGCCGTTCCAGCAGTTTGCGGGCCGCCTCGTGCTCGCTCCCGATCAGTGCTTTGGGGTGGAGATCACCTTCGAATCCACTGTCGCGTAGCCGATCAGCAGTGGTATTGCCCGCACGTCGGGGTGGTCAGGGCAGGTCCCGACCGGCGTCGCTGCCGTGCCCTTGGGCGAGCCGCTCCTCGTGCGCCCGCTTGGCCCGGGCGAGCAGGTTCCAGAGCTCGTCGTTCTCGCGGAGCTCCTCGCGATACTTCTCCGGCAGCAGCCTGATGGTCGCCGATTCACGCTGGAGTTTGGCGTACGTCTCCTCGCGCAGCCGCTGGTCGGCCTCGTAGTCGAGGTCGAGGTAGCGCTGGGCGTGGCGGCGGGCGCCGGCGATGGCGGTCTGGGCCTTGCCACGCGGGCTCAGCA
>CAYRLV010000689.1:0-1906 GCA_964425155.1 uncultured Ornithinicoccus sp.
GAGGCCGGGGTGCCGGCCGGTGCGGTCAACTGCGTCACCGCGATGCGCTCCGGCGCCGTGATGGAGCCGCTGATCCGTTCGGGCAAGGCGCGCAAGCTGTCCTTCACCGGGTCGACCAACGTCGGCCGGATCCTGCTCGAGCAGTGCGCCCAGCACGTGCTGCGCACGTCGATGGAGCTGGGCGGCAACGCGCCGTTCCTGGTCTTCGAGGATGCCGACCTGGACGAGGCGGTCCAGGGCGCGATGGCGGCGAAGATGCGCAACATGGGCGAGGCCTGCACCGCGGCGAACCGGATCTACGTGCACGAGAGCGTGATCGACGAGTTCGGCAAGCGGCTGGCCGAGAAGATGGCCGGGCTGACGGTCGGTCGTGGGGTCGACGAGGGCACCCAGGTCGGGCCGCTGATCGACGACGCCGCGCAGCAGAAGGTCTCCGAGCTGGTCGCCGACGCGGTCGGCCACGGTGCGACCGTGCTCACCGGGGGCGAGACGCCCGACGGAGCCGGCTTCTTCTACCCGCCGACCGTGCTGACCGGCGTGCCCTCCGAGGCGCGGATGGCCACCGAGGAGATCTTCGGGCCGGTCGCTCCGCTCACCCCGTTCAGCACCGAGGAGGAGGCGGTCAACGCGGCCAACGACACCGAGTTCGGGCTCGTGGCCTACGTCTACACCAACGACCTGCGCCGGTCGCTGCGCGTGGCCGAGGCGCTCGAGAGCGGCATGGTCGGCCTCAACCAGGGTGTCGTGTCCAACCCGGCCGCGCCGTTCGGCGGGGTCAAGGAGTCCGGCCTCGGTCGTGAGGGCGGCCCCACCGGCATCGACGAGTTCCTCGAGACCAAGTACGTCGGCATCACCATGTGAGCCGGGCCCGGCCCCGCCAACCCCGGCGACCGGACACGCCTTGCGTGAGTGACCGCGGGCGATATCGCCCGCGGTCACTCACGCAAGCGGTGTCCGGTTCAGGGAGCCGGAGGCCGCCGCCATCGGGCCGGACAGCCGCCGCACGGCATCCTCCATGTGCGCGATCAACAGCCGGTCGGTCACGGCGGAGTCACCCTCGCCGATGGCCTCGGCGATGGCCCGGTGCTCCTCGACCCGGTCGTCGGAGAAGCGGTAGCTCTCCTCCAACGCCTTGATGCACATCCGGGTCTCGGTCAGCAGCGTCGCGTGGATCCGGGACAGCCGCGGGCTGTGCGCCCACTCGACCAGCGTCTGGTGGAAGGTCATGTCGGCCTCGGTCATCCGCGAGACCTGCTTGCGCGAACTGGCCTTCTCCATCGTCGCCACGACACCGAGCAGCGCCTCGGTCGCGTCGGTCGGGTCGCCCTGCATGATGTGCTCGGCGGCCACCCGCTCGATCGCCCCACGTGCGAGGTACATGTCGCGCACGTTCTCCGGGGTCATCTCGATGACGAACAGGCCGCGGTTGCGGATCGAGATGAGCAACCCCTCCTGGGTGAGCCGCTGCATCCCCTCCCGGAGCGGTCCGCGGCTGACGCCGAGCTCGCGAGCCAGCTCCGCCTCATACAGCTGGCTGCCGGCAGGCAGCTCGCCGTGCCCGATGGCCAGGCGGAGCTTGTCGGCGATGATGCTCGGCGTCGACTTCTGGACCAAGGGCTCGATGAATCCCCGCTTGCTCACCGGAAAAGCCTTCCCATCCCGGCGAACTGGGGCACCGGCCCGAGGATGCGCAACCCCTCCCAGACGGTCACCTGGTTGGCCGTGAGGACGGGTATGCCGGCCGCTTCCTCGAGCGCGTCGAGTTGCCCCAGCGTGTGCATCGCCGTGTCGGGGACAAGCACCGCGTCGGCACCCTCCCGGTCGGCGCCGCGCACCAGGTCGAGGACCTGTTCGGGGGTGAGGGTGCCGACCTCGGCGGCGGTGTAGATGCCGTGGCTGCCCATGG
>CAYRLV010000690.1:0-1894 GCA_964425155.1 uncultured Ornithinicoccus sp.
CAGGTCCTCGACGTGCCCGGCCGCGGCTGGGTGCTGCTCGACTTCGAGGGTGAGCCCCTGCGCCCCCTCGCGGAACGCTCCGAACCCGACCTGGCCCTGCGTGACGTGGCCGGCATGCTGCGCTCACTCGACTACGCGGCGGGGTCGGTGGCCCAGGAGCACGGGCCGGACCGCTCGGACTGGGCCCACGACGCGCGCGACGCCTTCCTCGACGGCTACACGCAGGCGGCCGGCCGCGACCCACGCGACGACCGGGCGCTCCTGGACGCGCTCGAGCTCGACAAGGCGGTCTACGAGGTCGTCTACGAAGCCCGCAACCGCCCCAGCTGGATCTCCATCCCCACGTCCGCGATCGCCCGCCTCGTGGCGGGCGCGAGGAGGGCACCCGTGTCCGAGACGCCGACACCGCGACCGGTCGCGGTGGAACCCAAGGAACGGCAGGACCTCGCCGCCGTCGTCGCGGGGACGCACCGCAACCCGCACGCCGTGCTCGGGGCCCACGCCCACGACGGGGCCGTCACGATCCGCGCCCTGCGACCCCTGGCCCAGAGCGTCGTCGCGCTGCTCCCCGACGGCACGCGCGTGCCTCTCGACCACGAGTTCGAGGGCATCTGGGCCGGCGCCACCGCCCTGCCGGACGTGCCCGACTACCGGCTGCTGGTCACCTACGGCGACGGCTTCGAGCACCGCCAGGACGACCCCTACCGCTTCCTCCCGTCGCTCGGGGAGGTCGACCTGCACCTCATCGGTGAGGGCCGGCACGAGCAGCTGTGGACCGTGCTCGGGGCCAACATCCGCCGCTACGGCGGCCCGATGGGTGACGTGCGCGGCACCTCCTTCGCGGTGTGGGCG
The DNA here is from genome assembly GCA_964425155.1 of uncultured Ornithinicoccus sp. Taxonomy (GTDB): domain Bacteria; phylum Actinomycetota; class Actinomycetes; order Actinomycetales; family Dermatophilaceae; genus Segeticoccus. The sequence continues at coordinate 853 of CAYRLV010000690.1, forward strand.
CCGCATGCCCGTGCGGTGCGGGTCATCGGCGAGTTCAACCAGTGGAACGGCCTGACCCACCCGATGCGCTCGCTCGGCCCGACGGGTGTCTGGGAGCTCTTCGTCCCCGAGGTCCACGAGGGACAGCGCTACAAGTTCGAGATCCTGGGCCGGCGCGGCGCCTGGCACGCCAAGGCCGATCCGCTCGCCCGGGCGGCCGAGGCCCCGCCGGCGACCGCCTCGGTGGTGACCAGCTCCTCATACGAGTGGCACGACGAGGAGTGGCTGGCCCGGCGCGCGGAGACCGATACGCACAACGGGCCGATGAGTGTCTACGAGGTGCACCTCGGGTCCTGGCGCCAGGGCGAGTCCTACCGCGAGATCGCCGACCATCTCAGCGGATACGTCAAGGACCTCGGCTTCACCCACGTCGAGCTGCTCCCCGTGATGGAGCACCCGTACGGACCGTCGTGGGGCTACCAGGTGACCGGCTACTACTCCCCCACCGCGCGCTACGGCAGCCCCGACGACTTCCGCTACTTCGTCGACACGATGCACCGCGCCGGCATCGGCGTCATCCTCGACTGGGTGCCGGCGCACTTCCCCAAGGACGACTTCGCGCTCGCGCGGTTCGACGGGCAGGCCCTCTACGAGCACCCGGACCCCCGGCGTGGGGACCAACCCGACTGGGGCACACACGTGTTCAACTTCGGGCAGTCGCAGGTGCGCAACTTCCTGGTGGCCAACGCGCTCTACTGGCTGGAGGAGTTCCACGTCGACGGGCTGCGGGTCGATGCGGTCGCCTCGATGATCTACCTCGACTACTCGCGGCAGCCGGGCCAGTGGGTGCCCAACGTGCGCGGTGGCCGCGAGCACCTCGAGGCGGTCGCGCTGCTGCAGGAGGTCAACGCCACCTGCTACAAGCGCAATCCGGGCATCGTCACGATCGCCGAGGAGTCCACGTCGTGGCCCGGCGTCACCGCGTCGACCGACCGGGGCGGACTGGGTTTCGGGCTGAAGTGGAACATGGGCTGGATGCACGACTCGCTCGACTACATGGCCG
>CAYRLV010000691.1:0-1893 GCA_964425155.1 uncultured Ornithinicoccus sp.
CTAACTGCAGGCTTCCTGGGCCAGCGCGACCTGCCACGGCACCGGCGTGGCACTGTCGTCCGAGTCGGGTGGCTGCACCTGCGTCGTGACATCTCCCCACGGACGCTGCACGTGCAAGGGGATCGGCCAGGAACCTCGCGGCACGGCGTCGCAGTCCGTCACCCGGTAGGAAAAGCGGACCCACACGGACTTCCCCGGAGCGATATCCGTGGGCAGTCCGTGGACCGAGACGAGTTCCAAGCCACGCCCGCTGCGGCCGGCAGCGACCACGTGCTCCGTGTGCCAGCCACGGTTCATGACCACGTGCACCACCGAGAAGGTGTGCACCCCAGGACCCGAGACAGACCTTGACTCCCCTTGGCCCTCGTTGATCGCCAAGTGTGGGAGGACGAGACCGCTCCACCACAGCAAGGCACCGGCCAGCAGCGCAGCGAGCGCCGCCGCCAGTCCGACGCCCAGCCGTCTCCTCTGCTTGCCGGACAGCGCACCTGCCCGGGGGTCCAGCGCGGCCCACGTCTCGTCGCTCAGGACGTCGTGCTTCACCGCTCGAATGTATCACTAATTCGATACATTGACACAAGGTTCCCGACACGTCACGATGGGTGCATGCGGGTCGCGGCGCTCATGGCGGTTCCTCTGGTCCTGCTCGCGCTCGGCGTGCTGGTCCACGAGGTCACCCGTCAGGTGACGCGAGCGCGAGTCGAGCGCTTCGCCCGCAGGCAGCGGCTGGTGATCACACCGGACAACGGCGGACGGGTGATGACCTACCTCGGGACGACCCGACGATGGCGTACGGCGGGTCTGGTTGTCGGAGCCCTTACCGGGTTGCTCTGGTCGCTCCCGGAAGGGACGCTCACGCTGAGCTTCACTGCGCTGTTCGCCGGCTGGTTCGCAGGGGCAGTCATCGCCGAGTGGCGGATTGCTTCACTCCCGACCGACGGTCGTCGATCCGCCCTGTTGCGGCCGCGACTGCTGTCCGACTACCTGGGACCGGTCACCCGCGCCCTACCCGTCCTCAGCGCGGGAGTCTGCGGGATGCTGGCCCTCGCTGCGGTGGTCGGCGCGCTGCGCCACGACCAGGGCCAGGTGGATTCCGCCCTGGGCTGGGTCGGGGCCGCTGCCGCGGGACTGGCCTTGGTCTGCGTGGTCCAGCGGCACGTGCTGATGCGCAGCCAACCTCCGGCCGCGGCCGACATCCTGGCCGCGGACGACGCGATCCGCGCACGGTCGTTGCGGGTGCTGGCGGGCTCGGCCGTTGCGGCCGCGGGGTTTCCTGCGGCCTCGCTGGTCGATGTCGTCAGCACCGTCTACCCAGGGTTGAACGCGGATCGCGGCCGCGAGCTTGCCCTGCTGCTCGTGTGCGTCGCCGCGCTCATCGGGTGGCGGCTGGCGGTCATGCCCTCACGGGTGGACCGGACGGTGCCTGCGCTGGTCTGGGCACGACCCGGAGGTGTCGACAACCGGTGATCGTGGACATCGACCCGGCGAGCGCGACGCCTCCGTACGAGCAGATCCGGTCGCAGCTGGCCACGCTGATTGCCTCCGGCGGACTGCCCCAGGGCACCCGGCTTCCGACCATCAGACAGCTCGCCGGCGACCTGGGGCTGGCGCCCGGCACCGTGGCGCGCGCCTACCGTGAGCTCGAGGGCCAGCAGTTGGTCGTCAGCAGGGTCAGGCACGGCACCGTGGTCGCCTCCGCCCCTCAGTTGTCCGCCGCCACCACACGGGCGGAGCTGCAGGTCGCTGCACGCGAGTTCGCCGCTCGCATCCACCGTCTGGGCGTCGCGGCACCGGATGCGGTGGCTGCCATCCGGGCCGAGCTCGCGAGGCTGCCGGCACGGTAGGTTGCCCCCATGCGTGTCCACGTCGCCGACCACCCCCTCATCGCCCACA
>CAYRLV010000692.1:0-1889 GCA_964425155.1 uncultured Ornithinicoccus sp.
ACGTGAAGACATGCTCACCCAGCGCCGCTCGGACGTCATTGGGCCAGCCGCTCAGTGGCGGGGCGCCCTCCGTCTCGGTCGCGCACATCCGGATGCAGGCCGTGGTGGAGAGCCCGTCGACCACCTCGAGTGCGTCCTGGAACTCCGAGAGGCAGACCGTGACCCCGCTGACCTCGCGTTCGTCTATGCCGTCGCGCGCCAGCTCGGCCAGGACGGCCGCCACGCCACCGGGCCTCGACGGCGTGGGCGGACGGATGACGGCGGCGCGCACCTCCGGCCCATCCATCAGCACGGCGCTGGGCTGGGGCGTGCTCACATCGACGCCGACGAACAACTAGCGGCCAACCTCCTCGACGACGTCCGAGACACCCGGGGACACCGCCGATGTCGCGGGCCTGCTCCAACCGCGGGTCAGTCCGGCCTTGCCTGCCGCAGCGTAGAGGACGAAGGCCAAGGCGATCGAGTTGAGTGCCGGGATTCCCGCGTTGACGTAGTGTCCGACGAGTGCGGCACCGGCCCAGATGAGCATGGTTGCCGGGATCCACTCATGCGCGGCGCGTGGCAACTCCCCTCGCACGCGTGATTCGTCCAGCTCCCGGCGCCAGGTCCGCACCACGTAGTAGTCAGCGATCATGATCCCCGCGACCGGCGGGATGACCACGCCGACGATGGTCAGGAACTCGACGAACTTGTCGATGATGCCCACCGCCGAGAGGATCGCGCCCGCGGAGCCGAGGACGATCGTGACTGCCGTGCGTGAGAGCCGCTTGCCGCGGAGGAGGACGTCCACCGCGTTCACCGTCGCCAGGGACGAGGCGTACAGGTTCCAGTCGTTGACCTTCAGCACGGCGCTGACCATGATGATGCCTCCCACCAGGCCACTGGCGCCCACGATGATCGCGACGATGTCCGACGTCCTGGCGGCGTGGGCGAGCAGGACCCCCGTCAGGCAGATGACGTACTCCCCGACGGTGACTCCGACCACGGTCTGCTTGACAACGTCGGAGCGGCTGCGGTTGAAGCGGGTCATGTCCGGGGTGAAGATGGCCCCGATGATGAAGCCTCCCGCGACCAGGGTGGCGCCCTGGCCCAAGGAGATCGGCGTCCCGGCGGGAGCGGACGCGATCAGGTCCGAGAGCGAGTGGTCCAGGAGGGCCTGCAGCACGGTGTAGGCGGCCATCAGCAAGAAGGCGGGGACCGTCACGAAGGCGATCCAGGACATCGATGCGAAGCCGTAGACCACCACGATCGTCACGATCGCGCCGCCGACCAGCGACCACACCCACAGCGGGAGCAGCCCAACGGTCGAGACGAGGCTCTGGGCGAAGAACGTGTTCTGGACCCCGAACCAGCCGACCGACGTGATCGCGATGACCAACCCGACCAGGGCGGACCCCCCGCTGCCGAATCCGGTCCAACGGGTCAGCAGAGAGGTCGACAGACCCTCGCGCTGGCCGATGAACCCCGTGAACAGGGTGACCAGTTCGAGGAGCACCGAGCCGATGGTGACGGCGATGACGGCACGCCAGAAGGTCATCCCCATCCCGAGCGACGCACCGATCAGGAACTGGGTGAGGGCGGACAGCTGTCCCAGGCGCTGGACCAGCATGACCCACCACGAGTACTTCGCCTCGTCGGGAACCCGACTCATGGCGTAGTCGTCGTGGCTGCTGGCGGGTTCTTCGGTGGCTTGCACGGTGGAGTCGGACATGGCATCTACCTGGAGGTCGAGGGAGGATCGGGAGGCAGCACGTGCACGTGAGTCATTGTTCGTGGCACAGTGACCCTCACCACAATGGGCAGTGTGCCCGTCGTTCGGGCTACAACAGTGCACAGTGACCGCGCTCGCCGTCGAGGTGATGGGGTAGACAACCGTGGAGATCTCAGCT
>CAYRLV010000693.1:0-1887 GCA_964425155.1 uncultured Ornithinicoccus sp.
GTCGACGCGGCCACCGGGCTGCCGCGCCCGGCGGCGTGGCAGGTCACCGCAGCGCGGGAGCGGCTGGCGCGGATGGCGGCCGATCTTCGGATCCTGGCCGCGGGGACCTGGGCGGTCGGTTCCGACGACCTGGCCGAGGTCATGGCCTCCCTCGACGAGGTCCGCACCGGAGCCGACATCGCCAGCGTGCTGGTGACCCGCGACGCGGCCGAACGAGGCACCGTCGCCGCATCCCAGTCCGCTGGGCCCGCCCAGTGGGCACGCCACCACGCCCCCTCGTTGGACCCGGCGGCCGCGGGCCTCCTCGGCCAGGTCGCCGCCGCCTGCACGGACCAGCCCCGCCACGAGCTGCTGGCCCACCTCGTCGGCTCTGGCGCGGTGACCTACCGCGTGGCGGCGGTCGCGCTGCGAGAAGCGGAGAAGGTGAGCCCGGACCTGGAGCTCGACACCGACGTCGACGAGGTATTGGGGTGGTTCCTGGCCGGCGCCGCCGCCGGGGCCACCCCGCGCGAGCTGCGCAGGCTGTCCACCTGGCTCCGCGGGCAGTATGGAGCGGCCAAGGCCGCCCTGGACGGTGAGAAGGCGCACGGCCTGAACCACCTGGAGGCGACGACCTTGCCCGACGGGGTGCGACGCTATCTGCTGCACCTGTGCCCCGAACACGCCGCAGTCCTCGACTCCGCGTTGGCCGCGCTGTCGGGGCCCGCGCCCACGGTGGATCCGGACACCGGCGAACAGGTGCGCGACGAGCGCTCCGTGGGCAGACGACGCGCCGACGCCCTCATCGAGGTCGTGCGTCGGGCAGGGGCCGCCGAAGAGGCCGGCACCTCGGCGACGGCCACGACGAAGCTGACTCTGACCATGAGCCTGGCCGACCTGCTCGCCGGCAGGGGCACCTCCCGGACGCGTGAAGGCGATCTCTTGGACGCGGGCACGGTCCGACGTCTCGCTTGTGACGCTGACCTGATCCCCGCCGTGCTGGACACCGACTCGGCGGTCTTGGACTGGGGCCGGGAGAAGCGCTTGTTCGACGGGCCGTTGCGCGCGGCCATCGTGCACCGAGACCAGCACTGCACCTTCCCCGGCTGCGGCCGACCAGCGACCTGGTGTCAGGCCCATCACGTCATCCACTGGCTCGACGGCGGCAGGACCGCCCTGGTGAACGGAGCGCTGCTCTGCCAGCGGCACCACACGATCGTGCATCGCGACAACCTGACCGCCACCGTGAGTGCCACCGGTGTGGTCTGGGACCTCACCCCGCGGGGACATCCACCCAGCAGCCCCACCGGCTACCCGGACGGTGCCGAGCCGGATGACCCCGGCGATCCGGCTGCCGCAGGGGACCCCTGACCGTCCTGCCCCGGCCCCGCCTCCCGCTGGCGGGGTGTCGAGGCGTGCCCGCCGCGACTACTGCAGCGGATAGACCCTCGTGTCCGCGTCGGGGGCCAGGTCGAGCCCGAGCAGCGCGTTCTCGACGACCTCGGTGAGCGCGGGGTGGATCCAGTACTGCCCCTGCGCGATCTCGCGGACGGTCTGCCCCGCATACATGCCCTGGACCAGGGGCTGGATGAGGATCGAGGCCTCGTGTCCCATCAGGTGCGCCCCCAACAGCCTGCCCGTTCGGCGATCCGCGACCAGCTTGCAGACACCGGAGGTGTCCTCCATGGCCCAGCCGTAGGCGACATCGCCATAGTCCTGCACCTTCACCGCGACGTCGTGCCCCGCGGCCCGGGCCTGCGCCTCGGTGAGCCCCACGTCCGCGATCTGCGGGTGGGTGAAGACCGCCTGCGGCACGAACCGGTGGTCGAAGCTGCGCAGGTCGTCGGGGTGGGCCAGGTTGTGCGCGACGATGCGCGCCTCGTGGTTGGCCACGTGCTTGAGCTGGTA
>CAYRLV010000694.1:0-1887 GCA_964425155.1 uncultured Ornithinicoccus sp.
GATCTCACCGCACGGGCCAGCATCCGCAACGCGGCCCTGGCACTGTTCGCCGAGCGCGGCCCCGACGCCGTGAGCGTTCGGCAGATCGCCGCGGCCGCCGAGGTCTCCCCCGCCCTCGTGCTGCACCACTTCGGCAGCAAGGCCGGCCTGCGCGAGGCGGTCGACGCCCACGTGGCCGGCATCTTCACCGAGCTGTTCGACACCGCCGACGACGCGTCGCTGTCCGAACTGCTCGAGGGCGACGGCGGATCCATCGGGGAACTGTTCGTGCGCACCTTCCCGCCCGGCTCCCCGCTGCCGGCCTACCTGCGCCGCCTCCTGCTGTCCGGAGATCCGGCGGGCGGGCGACTCTTCAAGCACTGGTATGACGCCACGCAAGCCCTGTTCGGCCAGCTCGCCTCCGCGGGACTCCTCAGCGAGGAGGGCGACCCGGCGGTGCGGTCGGCGTTCGCCCTGGCCAACGACCTGGCGCTCGTGCTGCTGCGCGAGCAGCTCACCGACGTGCTCGGCTTCGACCCGATGACGCCCGACGGGATCACCCGGTGGGCGCGCGAGGTGACCGCGGTCTACCGCGACGGGTTGTGGGGATCCGTGCCGGCGACGGCGCCCCACGCCACACCCACCCCCGACGATGACGCGGGCCAGCCGCCCGCGAGGAAGTGAGACGAGATGCCCACCACGGCCCGCACCACCTCGACCGGTGCGACGCTCACCGACGGAGCGGAGGAACTGATCCGCGCCGAGGGTCTGGTCAAGACGTTCGGCAGCTTCCGGGCGCTGGACGGGCTCGACCTGTCCGTGACCCGCGGCGAGGTCCACGGCTTCCTCGGCCCCAACGGCGCCGGCAAGTCCACGACGATCCGGATCCTGCTCGGCCTGATGCGGGCGTCCGGCGGACGCGCGGAGCTGTTCGGCCGCGACCCCTGGCGCGAGGCGGCGGCGTTGCACGGCCGGCTCGCCTACGTCCCCGGCGACGTCGCGCTCTGGCCGGGACTCACCGGCGGCCAGTGCCTCGACATCCTCGGCGACACCCACGGCCGGGCCCGCCCCGGGGCGCGCGCCGAGCTGATCGAGCGCTTCGACCTCGACCCGACCAAACGTGCCCGCGACTACTCCAAGGGCAACCGGCAGAAGGTCGCCCTGATCGCCGCGCTGGCCGCGGACGTCGACCTGCTCATCCTGGACGAACCCACCTCCGGGCTCGACCCACTGATGGAGCAGACCTTCCAACAGTCCGTGCGCGAACGCACCAGTGAGGGCGCCACCGTCCTGCTGTCCAGCCACATCCTCGGCGAGGTCGAGGCGCTCGCCGACCGGGTCAGCATCATCCGCAAGGGCCGGACCGTGAGCTCCGGCACGCTGGCCGACCTGCGCCGGCACACCCGCACCACGGTGCACGCGGTCACCGACGCCGAACCACGCGGCCTCGCAACGCTTTCCGGCGTCGAGGACCTCACCGCGCACGAGGTGGACGGGAGGCATGACAGCGCGTTCACGGTCGACCCCGAACACCTCGCGGAGGCGATCGGCATCGTGCACGCCGCCGGCCTGCACACGTTGACCAGCCAGCCGCCCAGCCTCGATGCGCTGTTCCTGCGCAACTACGCGGACGAGCCCGACACCGAGAGACAAGCCGGCGACGAGGCCGAGGACCTCGGAGCGGATGGCGTCGGAGCGGCGCGCGGCCGGCACGCGGCGCGGCGCGGCGCGAGTGTCAAGGCAGGCCGCCGATGAGCACCGCCAACCTGCCCACCATGGTCTCCATCTCGTGGCGCACCGGCTGGAAGGCCAGCCTGACCTGGGTGCTGGCGCTCGCGGCCCTGATGGTCGCGACGACGACCTCGATCAGCGGCCTCTACGACACCCAGGCCAAGATCGACAGCTATG
>CAYRLV010000695.1:0-1887 GCA_964425155.1 uncultured Ornithinicoccus sp.
CAGGACAGCAAGATCATCCGGCCGTCTGCCCGGTATGTGGGGCCGCCACCTCCGCTGCCCGTCCCGCCTCTCGATGCTCGGACTCAGTCGGCCTGCCTCTCGTCTGGCTCTAGGGCCGCCACGAAGGCGACGGGACGCCCTGTATGAGGGCAGCGAATGTCGCGGTGTCGTGACAAGATGGTTTGTCGCGATACTGCGACATTTTCTTATGTCGTGGTACCGTGACATTCCAGTTTGTCGCGGAGTCATGACATGGCGATCGGAGAGGGGCATGCTCACCACCGTGCGAGACCTTGGTGCCGCCGTGCGCGCCGCGCGCCGCGCGGCAGGCCTCAGCCAAGCAGCGCTCGCCGCGCGCGCGGACGTGTCACGCCAGTGGCTCTCTCGCCTGGAGACCGGCTCGAACCCCGGTGCGGAGCTGCGCAAGGTCCTCGACGTCCTCACCGTGCTCGGCCTGGCCGTCAGCCTCACCCCATCCCAACCGCCGCGGCTCGAATCCGACCCCTTTGCAGACATGTTCGGGGGTCCTCATGCCTGAACTGAACGTCTTCCTCGATGGTGTCCTGGCAGGCCGGCTGGAGCAGACGAGTGGTGGCGCCCTGAGCTTCACCTACGATCCCTCCTACCTCTCCCGCCGTTCTCCGACACCGTTGTCACTGTCGATGCCGCTATCTGGTGCACGACACGGCAACCGGACGGTCTCGGCCTGGCTGGAAGGTCTCCTGCCCGACAACCCGGCGGTGCGCGAGGAGTGGGGCAGCCGCTTTCACGTCTCGCCACGCAATCCGTTCGCCTTGCTCCGGCACGTCGGCCGTGATGCTGCCGGTGCGGTCCAGGTCCTGCCCATGGACGTCGAGCCGCCGGACGCGGCCCAGCGCACCGGGGACGTGCGCCGGCTGTCCGATGACCAGGTTTGCGCCATGCTGCGGGAGCTGACCCTGCGGGACGCTGGCTGGGAGGTCGGGGAAGGATCCGGACGATGGAGCCTGGCGGGGGCGCAGAACAAGGTCGCCTTACATCGCTTGGACGACGGCACGTGGGGCGTGCCGAACGACTCCACCCCGACGACGCACATCCTGAAGCCCACACCCGGCGCCACCCGCTTCAGTGACCTGCACGTCAACGAGTTCGTCTGCCTCCGCGCCGCTGCCCTGCTCGGGCTGCGCGTCGCGCACGTCGATCTTGTGGACTTCGACGGAGCCCGGACCCTGATCTCGACTCGCTACGATCGCCGCCGAGCAGCCGATGGGCAGTGGCTTCGCCTCCACCAGGAGGACCTGCTGCAGGCGATGACCTATCCGCCGTCCAAGAAGTACCAGACCGACGGTGGCCCGAGCGTCCGGAACGTCTCGGCACTGCTCGGGACGTTGACACTGGTCGACCGCGAACAGGTGCGGACAGCGTTCTTCGAGGCCTTCGCTTTCAACGTCCTCGTGGGCAACACCGACGCGCACGCAAAGAACTACAGCCTGCTGCTGCGCGGCCCCCGGGTTGCCCTGGCGCCGCTCTACGATGCGGCGAGCTATGCGCCGTATGTGAAGGCGCGTGAGCCCGTGCGCAGCTCGATGAAGGTCGGGCGCACTTGGCAGGTCCGTGATGTCACGCGAGAGGATTGGGTCGGTGTCGCGACGGCGCTGGGGCTACCAGCTGATGATGCCTTCGGCCGCGTCGAACAGCTGCGCACCGGCCTGCCGGACGCGGTCGAGGAGGCGGCCGACCAGGCACCGGGCCCCTTCAAGGAGGACGCGCGCCGCGTCGCCGCCTCCGTCGCTCAGCAGCGACACCTGCACGTCCCCCGGGCGTCTCCTGCCCGGCGGTAGGCCGGTCCCTCGCGAGCCTGCGGACCGTGGCCTCGCCGGGGCGTCCGACCGAGTCATGAGGTGGAGT
>CAYRLV010000696.1:0-1885 GCA_964425155.1 uncultured Ornithinicoccus sp.
CCCCGACCCGTCGTGGCGAGGCGGGGTATGCGGGGTGGTCACCTAGGCTTGGCTCTCGTGTCCAGCCCCGCGTCGCCCACCGACCTGTTGCAGCAGGCGGTGCGCCACCTCGCCCCGGTCCTGCCGCTGCTCACCGAGCTCGGCGAGCGGTTCGCGGCGGCCGGTCACGAGCTGGCCCTGGTGGGCGGGCCGGTGCGTGACGCGTTCCTCGGCCGCACCTCGCCCGACCTCGACTTCGCCACCGACGCGACACCGGACGAGTCGGTGCGGGTGCTGCGCGGCTGGGCCGACACGCACTGGGAGATCGGCCGGGCGTTCGGCACCATCGGCGCGCAGCGCGGCGGGACGACCGTCGAGGTCACCACCTACCGCACCGACGCCTACGACCGCACGTCCCGCAAGCCCGAGGTGGCCTTCGGCGACAGCCTCGAGCACGACCTCGAGCGCCGCGACTTCACCATCAACGCGATGGCGCTGCGGCTGCCCGACCTCGCCTTCGTCGACCCGCACGACGGGCTGGCCGCGCTGGCCGCACGACGGCTGAGCACCCCCGGCTCGCCCGAGCAGTCGTTCGGCGACGACCCGCTGCGGATGATGCGCGCGGCCCGGTTCGTCGCCCAGCTCGGCCTCACCGTCGCGCCCGAGGTGGCGGCCGCCATGGAGGAGATGGCCGCCAGCCTCGACATCGTGTCGGCCGAGCGGGTCCGGGACGAGCTGGTCAAGCTGCTCCTGGCGCCGTCCCCCCGGCCGGGGCTCGACCTGCTGGTGCGCACCGGCCTGGCGGACGTCGTGCTGCCCGAGGTGCCGGCGCTGCGGCTGGAGATCGACGAGCACCACCGGCACAAGGACGTCTACCAGCACTCGCTCATCGTGCTCGAGCAGGCGATCGCGCTCGAGGGGCCGGCCGACGGTCCCCCCGAGTCGGTGCCCGGTCCCGACCTGGTGCTGCGGCTCGCGGCCCTGCTGCACGACATCGGCAAGCCGGCGACCCGGCGGTTCGAGCCGGGCGGCGGGGTGAGCTTCCACCACCACGAGGTGGTCGGGGCCAAGCTGGCCCGCAAGCGGCTGCGGGCGCTGCGGTTCGACAAGGAGACGGTGCGCGACGTCAGCCGGCTGGTGGAGCTGCACCTGCGGTTCCACGGCTACGGCGGCGGGCAGTGGACCGACTCCGCGGTGCGGCGCTACGTCACCGACGCGGGGCCGCTGCTGCCCCGGCTGCACCGGCTCACCCGGTCGGACTGCACGACCCGCAACGTCCGCAAGGCCGCCCGGCTGGCCCGCACCTACGACGACCTCGAGCGGCGGATCGCACGGCTGCAGCAGGAGGAGGAGCTGGCGGCCGTGCGGCCCGAGCTCAACGGCAACGAGATCGCCGAGGTGCTCGGCATCGAGCCGGGCCCGGTGCTGGGCAGGGCCTACAAGTACCTCCTCGCGGTGCGGCTCGACCAGGGCCCGATCGGCAAGGAGCGGGCGAAGCAGGAGCTGCTCGCCTGGTGGGCCGAGCAGCCCGAGGCGGCGGGCGCCGACTGACCGAGGTGGCCGGGCGACGGACCGACCGAGGTGGGCGGACGGCGACATCACGGACGGCGACATCGCGGACGGGGCGGTGGCCGGGGCGAGCCGACCGAGCGACCGGCGCACCCCGCATACGCGCTGCCCGGCCCCGCTTGCTCGCTGCGCATGGTTGTGGTGACAGGTGCCGCAGAACCGCCTCGAATCCCACAACCATGCGCCACGGGTGGTGGGTCGCCGCGGAGCCGGTATGCGGAGTGCCTGCGTCCGTGGTCAGCTGCGGCACTGCGCGCGGGCCCAGGCCTGGTAGGCCGCCACCCGGTTGGTGAGCACCCCGTCCACCCCGGCGTCCCGGGCCGCGGCCCACTGCCTG
>CAYRLV010000697.1:0-1884 GCA_964425155.1 uncultured Ornithinicoccus sp.
GCGGGGTGCCAGACTGACGGGGTGAGCGTCAACCCGCAGCTGTCTCCCCGCGAGAACGTCGTGCTCGTCGACCGGGAGGGCGCCGTGGTCGGCGCCGCGCCGCGTTCGGAGGTGCGGCGCGACAACCTGCTGCATGCCGCGACCGCGGTGCTCGTGCGCAACGAGGTCGGGCAGATCTACGTGCACCGGCGGTCGCCCGACAAGGACTGGGCGCCGGCGCACCACGACGCGTGCGCCGGTGGAATGCTGCGGGTTGGTGAGGACCCGGAGCCGTCCGCCCGGCGTGAGCTGGCCGAGGAACTCGGCATCGACGGCGAGGTGGAGCTGGTCCCCTTGGGGCACAACCTCTATGAGGACGAGTTCACTCGTTGCCGCGAGAGCGTCTTCGAGGTCAGGTGGGACGGACCCGTGCGGTTCGCCGACCACGAAGTGGTCTGGGGGAGCTGGATGACCCTGCGGGAGCTCGGGATCCGGTTGGCTGAGCCCGGTTGGCCGTTCGTGCCCGACACCCGCCAGCTGCTCGGCGGCCTGGCGGCCCGCAAGGTCCGGGACTACGGAGCCCTGGATCTCGGCGCCGTTCACGAGCACTCCCGAAAGGCACCACCATGCACGTGATTTCCCAGCGCCGCCTCGACGGCGATGTCGTCGAACGCGAATTCACTCTCGACCAGATACCCGGGATGCTGTGGACGCCCGGATCGGCGTCCGCGGCGGCGCCGGTGCCGCTGATCCTGATGGGCCACCCCGGTGGGTTGCGCCGGATGTATCCCCGTCTCGCGGCGCGAGCCAGGAAGGCGGCCGCAGGCGGTCTCGCCTCGGCCACCATCGAGTTGCCGGGGAAGGGCGACCGACCCGCATCGGCCGACGCCGAGCGGGCCCGCGCCGACCTGCGTGGAGCGTTGGACGCCGGCGAGCCGGTCACCGACGACATCGCCGAACGGCTGGTCCTCCCGCTGGTCGAGGAGGCCGTCCCGGAGTGGCAGACCACTTTGGACGCTCTGCTGTCGCTGCCCGACATCGGCGGCCCGGTCGGGTATTCGGGCGGTGTCATCGCCATCGGGATCCGACTGGCCCTGGTGGAGCCGCGCATCGTGGCCGCGGGCCTCTTCGCCGGCAGCTTCGTGCCGCATGTCCTGTTCGAGGAAGCCCGCCGGGTCAGGATCCCGTTGCACGTCCTGCTGCAGTGGGACGACGAGGGCAACGACCGGCAGCAGGCGTTGGACCTGTTCGACGCATTCGGTTCCCAGCAGAAGTCACTGCACGCCAACATGGGCGGGCACACCGGAGTCCCGCAGTACGCCGGGGAGGACGCGGCCGGGTTCTTCCTCCGGCACCTGACGTGACGCGGTCCGCCGTTCGGCACCTCGGCGGGGGCTGCATCCGACGTCCGGCCCTCCGAGTGGGTGGCCGGTGCACTCTCGGACGTGTCAGACTGGCGAAAACAAGGGAGTGCGCTATGTCCAAGGGTGGCTTCGGGTCGGATCTCTGGAAGAACGTCAGCGCGATCAAGCTGGGCAAGGACGGCGGGATCGAGGCACCGGTGCGCGCCAACTCCAGGCAGGGCATCGTGGTCGGCCTCGACGCGGTGGCCAAGAGTGACGCCGCTCTGCGGCGGGCCGACGAGGCGGAAGCCCGTCCGCGACGCCGGGGCTGGCGGCGGCTCCTTCGCCGCTGACTAGGGCTACGGGGACGGCGGGACGACCGCATCGGCCTTCACCGTGAGGACCGGACACGGTGCGTCGAGCAGGACGTGCTGGGCCGTGCTCCCGGTCAACATCTTGCCGACCGGGCTGCGGCGCCGCATCCCGATGACGATGAGGTCCGCCTGAGTGTCCAGCGCCGCGGCGAGGAGTTCCTCGGCCGCCGGTTGGCCCGTGGTGGGTT
>CAYRLV010000698.1:0-1883 GCA_964425155.1 uncultured Ornithinicoccus sp.
CCGGCGTCGCGGACCTCTTCGATCCCGCGCACGACGTCCTCGGGTGTCCCGAAGACCGGGACGTCCTCGATGCCCTTCATCCGTCCGTAGATCCGGTGCAGCCCGGTCATCACCCGGTCGCGGGCGCGGCTCGGGTCGTCGTCCACGGCCAGGTAGACCCGCTTGCCGATGGTGAACGTCTCGCGGTCCTTGCCCTGGGCGGCGAGTTCGCGGTGCAGGACGGTGACCTGCTCGGCGAAGGCCGCGGTGCTGGACGACCCGGCGCCGAGGAAGGCGTCGCCGTGCCGGACGGCTCGGGCCAGGGCGCGAGGAGCGCTGCCGCCGAACCAGATCGGCGGATGCGGGCGCTGCACCGGCTTCGGCGCGATGGGCAGGTCGTCGAGCTGGCGGAACCGGCCGTCGAAGGTGATCCGTGGCTCGTCCGACCATGCCGCCTTCATCAGGTCGAGTCCCTCCACGAACCACGAGATGAACGTCGCCCGGTCCACGCCGAAGGCCTCGAACTTGCGGAACCCGCCGCCGGGTGACACCCCGACGTCGAGCCGTCCGTGGCTCATCCGGTCGACCGCCGTGATCGCGGCGGCGAGCTGGAGCGGGTCGTGCTGGGTGGTGACCAGCACCGCGACGCCGAGCCGGAGCCGCTCGGTGGCGGAGGCCGCATACGCGAGCAGCTCCAGAGGTGCGAGTGAAGGGGTCGGGCCGATGGCCTGCTCGACCACCCAGCCGCTCTCGAAGCCGAGCTCCTCGCAGCGAGCGAGGTAGGACTTGAGTCCCTCGCCGTCGAAGACGTCCTGGTCGAGCTGGGGGATGGAGATCGCGAGGCGCATGACGTGACGCTACCGCTGGACGATCCCGCAGCTGCGCCGCGGAGCAACGTGGGCCGTGCTGCCCGCGTGCGCGGAGCGGCGTGCGCCGTTTGAGAGGATCAGAGCATGACGCAGCCCTCCGGGTGGTACGACGACCCCGACGATCCCACGCTGATGCGCTATTGGGACGGGGTCATCTGGACCGACCGGACCTCGCCGAAGTTCCACCCCGGCCTCGATCGCTCGTCGATCGGGTCACCGCAGGAGCAGGACCAGCCCGGCAGCACCGGCACCGACGCCGAGAGGGCGCGACCACCTCAGGCGGGCTCCGATCCGAACCCCTACGCCTCACCGAAGAGCCCTCCCTACGGAGCGCCGCGCCCTCGGTCCCCGTACGCCTACGGACCCGCCCGACCCACGACGCCGGACGGCCAACCGCTCTCCGGGTGGTGGCGGCGCGTCGTCGCCCGCATCGTCGACGGGATCATCGTCGGGATCATCACCGTGATCGTCAGCTACGGCTCCTACGACTCGGCGCGCAGCGCGATGGAGGGGTGGATGGACGACGTCATGCAGACGGTCCAGGCCGGATCCACCCAGACGCCGCCGATTCCCGACGCGGTGCTGCGCTACATCACCATCGTCTCGCTGGTCTCGTTCGTGCTCTACGGCCTGTATGAAGTGCTGCTGCTCTCGCGGACCGGCTCCACTCCGGGACGCCGGCTGGTGAACATCAGTGTGCGGATGCGCGACCAGCCGGGCCCGCCGCCGATGGGCGCCATGCTGCAGCGCTACCTGGTCAAGGAGGGGCCGGTGCTGGTGGGGCTGCTGCCCCTCATCGGCTTCGTGGCGTCGATCTTCATGCTGGTGAACTACCTCTGGCCGCTGTGGGACGCGGACAACCAGGCGTTGCACGACAAGGTCGCCAAGACGAACGTGGCTCTCGGCCAGCAGCCGCGGCACGGAGGGGAGCGCCGGCCCGAAGCCTAAGGGTTGGGAGATGGCTGCCGTGGCGCGAGAGAAGGCGGCCAATTGCGTTTTTCCACAACCGGTTTCAGGAGTGCCCCGCCGTCCACA
>CAYRLV010000699.1:0-1879 GCA_964425155.1 uncultured Ornithinicoccus sp.
CGCGCGCCAGTTCGGCCTGACGGTGGAGGAGATCTTCGATGACCAGCAGTGAGCAACGGCGCCGGGGCTACCGCAGCGTCATGGCGGTGTGCGTGCTCGCCGGGATCGCCTACCTGATCGTCGGGATCATCTCGCACCAGATCGGATTCGGCGTCTTCGGACTGGTGCTGATGCTGGCGTATGGCGGGTGGCTGACCTGGCGACGCGGCCGCACCGAGGGCGAGGCGATCCTGGCCGGAGAGGGGGTCGACGAACGGCAGCAGGAGATCACGATGCGGGCCACGGCAGCGATGGGCAACCTGCTGGTGGTGGCCGTGCTGGTCGGGCTGCTCGTCTCCCTGGCGGTGCAGTGGAGCGACGGGGTGTGGGTCTTCGGCGGCCTCGCCGCGTTCGGCGCCCTGGCCTTCGGCGGCGCGCTCGCCTACCACCTCCGCCGCTCCTGAGCAGTTCCCGGCCCGGCCTCCCGACCGGGTGTCGGGCCCCTGGATCCCCCGCTCCCCGTGCCGAATGGTTGTTGGATTCGAGGCGAGAGAACGCACTCAATTCCAACAACCATTCGCAGCGAGCGCGGGGTGGTGCGTGCGGCGTGGGTGGGGGCTAGGCCGGCTCGTCGCGGGGGAGGAGCCAGGAGCGTGCCTCCTCGAACCCGACCACCACCGGGCTGCCGGGTTGCAGGATCCGGTCCACGTCGGGGTCGACCACGACCGCGACGATCTGCCCGTCGTCGGTGTCGACGGTGTATTCGACCGACTCGCCGTAGAACACGGTCATCGCGACGGTGCCGTTGGCCGCGCGGTCGTCGGTCGGCGCGGTGAGACGCACGCTCTCCGGTCGCACGAGCAGGGTCGCCGCTCCGTCGAGGGCCTCCGGGTGGCTCGGCACCGTGACCTCCCGCCCGATGACCGACAGCGAGGCCCGACCCTCACCGGCCTCGCGGACGTCGTGCACGGCCAGGAAGTTCGCCCGTCCGATGAAGTCGGCCACGAAGACCGATGTGGGGCGGCGGTAGATCTCGACGGGCACGTCGGCCTGCTCGATCCGCCCGGCGTTCATCACCACGATCCGGTCGGACAGGCTCATCGCCTCGTCCTGGTCGTGCGTCACGTAGATCGAGGTGATGCCGAGATCCTGTTGGAGCGTGCGGATCTCGGTGCGCATGTGCACCCGCAACTTGGCGTCCAGGTTGGACAGTGGCTCGTCGAAGAGCAGCACCTTGGGTTTCATCACCATGGCGCGGGCCAGCGCGACCCGCTGCTGCTGGCCCCCGGACAGCTGCCCCGGGTCGCGGTCGGCCAGGTGGTCGAGGTTCATGGTGCGCAACACCTGGCCGACCTCGTCGCGAATCTGCTGCTTGGGCAGGCGCTTCAGGCTCAACCCGTAGGCCACGTTGTCGAACACCGACAGGTGCGGGAACAGGGCGTAGGACTGGAAGACCATCGACATCGGCCGCTTGTCCGGCGACAACCGGAGCATGTCGGCGCCGTCCAGGGTGATGCTCCCGGCGGTCGGCTGCTCGAACCCGGCGATCATGCGCAGCGTGGTCGTCTTGCCGCACCCGGAGGGCCCGAGCAGCGTGATGAACTCACCGGGCTCGATGTCCAGGTCGATGTGGTCGACGGCGGTGAACGGGCCGCTGTCGGTGCTGAACTGCTTCACCAGGCCGTCGATCGCCAGCCGGCCCACCTCGGTGGTCGTCGGTCGCTCGGTCGTGGAGGTGGTCATGGCTGCTCCGGTCGTATGGCGTCTGGTTGCCGGTCGAGTCTCTCGTGAGTCATGCGCCACCACCCACCATCGTCGGTGCGACCCCACTGGCAGTGGTGCGGCGCCGGACCACGAGGGTCAACGCTCCCATCACGATCAGCACGATGGCGATGAGGAT
>CAYRLV010000700.1:0-1870 GCA_964425155.1 uncultured Ornithinicoccus sp.
CGTGGGCGGGTCCGTGGGCGTGGGGTCCGTCGTCGGCGGCTCGGTCGGGGTCGGGTCGGTCGAGGTCGGCGGGGTCGTGGGGTCCTTCGTCGACGTGCCCGGGTCAGGGGTGCTCGTCTGGTCGGACGGCTGTGAGGTCCCGTCGTTGTGCTGGCCGCCGTCGTTCTTGTTCGCGTCGGGCTGGTCGTCGCGTCCGGAGGGCGGCACGGTCGTCTGCGGGTTCGGCGTGCCGTCATCCGATCCGGAGGAGGCCGGGGGGTGGGACTGCTGCTTCGTCCCGGAGGACTCGGATCCGCGCGGGCCGTCGGCCAGGACCGGCGGCTGGTCCTTCACGTCGCGGCGAGCCCTGTCCTGGTCACGCTGGGTGGTCGCGTGCTGTTTCGCCGAGCGCTTCGCGGGGTGCTCCGAGCGAGGCGGCTCGTCCGGGATCTGCCGCGGCGTGGTCGCGGCGGGCACCCGGCCCGGCAGTCGGGGCACGGACTGCGTGTCGCCGTCGCGGTAGGCCTGGCCCCAGGAGAGCACGGAGCGCACGTAGGCCATCGAGTTGTTGTAGCGCAGCACGGCCGATGACAGCCCGGCGGGCGTGCGGAGGTCAGCCCCACCCGAGCAGAGGTAGCGCGCGGCACCCAGCGTCGCGTCATACACGTTGTTGGGGTCGGTCACCCCGTCGCCGTTGCCGTCGGAGCGGACGCTCGCCCAGGTGCCGGGGAGGAACTGCATCGGCCCGACCGCACGGTCGTAGTGCGGGTCGCCGTCGAAGACGCCGCCGTCGGAGTCGTGGATCACCGCGTTGCCGGCCATCGACCCGTCGAGGCGCGGGCCGAGGATGCGCCCGAGCGTCGTCCCGTCCGCGTCGACCCGACCGCCGGAGGCGTGCCCGGACTCGATCCGGCCGATGCCGGCGAGCAGCCACCAGGACACCCCGCAGCGCGGGTTCTCCTGCGCCATGACGTCGGCCGCATGGTGGTAGGCCGACAGCACCGGTCCGGGGATGCCGAGGGCGGAGGCGCGGATGGTCGAGGGAGCGGTGCTGTGCAGCACATCGGCGCTGAGCCGGCGTGCCTGGGCGACGCCCGCACCGGAGGCCTCGCGGCCGGCGTCGCCGGTCCAGCTCGGTGAGGCATCAGCCGTGCGAGCTCCTGCGCCGGCGAGCTGGCGGAGGGCCTGCGGCAGCGTGGGGGTCGCCGAGGGGCGCACGAACGCCGCCGGCAGCGCGGAGGCCGCCCCCGGGCGCGCGCTGGCCGCGAGTTCGTTGGCCGGCTGGGACGTCGGTGATCCCGCTGCCGCCTGCACGCCCACCGGCAGGCTGGCGGACGCGGTGGCCACCACGCAAGCGGCGGCCCCCGCTGCCGCGAGGGCCGTGCGCACCCGGCCGCCGGCACGCTTCGGAGCGGGCCGGCTCCCCCTGGACCCTGCAGCCATCGTCCCCTCCACCTCGGGAATGTCGTCTGCCCCGAGCCTACGTTCGCGAGACGAGTCTTGACAGGGAAATGGACGGACGTTCACGAACACCTGAGGTGGCGTTGACCAACTTCACCACATGCGTCACATGAGTCACACGGCCGGCCGACACCGACCCGGCGGTCGGAACCACGTGACCCGCCGCACCCTCGCGTCCGGGAATGCCCTGGGCGCACGCGCCCTTGACTCGGGTGAGAACCCATCGACGAGAGGACACCATGTCCACCATCGCCCTGACCGAGGCGACCTTCGAGGAGACCATCACCCGCGACGACATCGTGCTGGTGGACTTCTGGGCCAGTTGGTGCGGCCCGTGCCGCCAGTTCGCTCCCGTGTATGAGGACGCCTCGACCAAGCACGAGGACATCACCTTCGGCAAGGTCGACACCGAGGCCGAGCAGGGCCTGGC
>CAYRLV010000701.1:0-1864 GCA_964425155.1 uncultured Ornithinicoccus sp.
GGCGTCGTCCTGGTGCTGTGGATCCCGTTGCGCGAGAGGCCCGGCCTCGGCACGGTCAGCAACGTGCTGGTCATCGGCGCGTGCCTCGACCTGTTCCTCTCGCTGCTCCCGCACGTGGACGCGTTGGCCGGACGGATCGGCCTGCTGCTCGGGGGGATCGTCGTCAACGGGGTGGCCAGCTCCGCATACATCGGGGCCGGCTTCGGGGCGGGGCCCCGGGACGGGCTGATGACCGGGTTGGTGCGCCGGACCGGTGGCTCGGTGCGGGTGATCCGCACCGGCATCGAGGTGACCGTCGTGCTGATCGGGTGGCTGCTGGGCGGCAACCTCGGCGTCGGCACCGTCGTGTTCGCCCTGACCATCGGGCCGATCATCCACGTGTCGCTGCCGGCGTTCACGATCCCGCGCATCCGGCCGGCCGGGGAGGCCGACGCCGCCGTCTGACTCGCGCGCTTGCTGCGAATGGTTGTGGGATGTGAGGCGGGAAACCCGCCTCAAACCCCACAACCATTCACCACGAGAGGCACGGTCGCGGCGGTCCGGGCGGGGCGAATCTCGATTGCGGGGCCCCGGGCCGGGCCCCGATGATGACGACCATGCTCCGCAGCACCGTCGTCGACCCGTTCGCCCCCGATGACGCGGAGCTGTTCGCCGGCTGCGTCGCCACCCTGGCCGCCGCCGAGGAGGCGCTGTGGGGCGCCCAGGGGAGCCCGTGGTCGGCCGAGGAGATCCGGGAGCTGCACCGCTCACCCGACTCGCGGCGCACGACGTTCGTCGCCCTCGACGGACAAGCGGTGGTCGGGACGGCGACCCTGATCGAGCCGCTGCGGGACAACACCGACACCGCCGGGATCTGGCTGGCCGTCCACCCCGACCACGGGCGGCGTGGCATCGGGACGCGGCTGCTGCAGCAGGTCGAGGAGCTGGCGGTCGCGCACGGCCGCCTCCGCATGGTCGACCACACCTCGTCACCGCACGAGTCCGGTGACCCGGCGGCCTCGTTCGGCCGCAAGCACGGCTACCGGTCCACCCAGGACGGGCTGCGCTCGGACCTGACCCTGCCGCTGCCGGTGGGGACGGCCCGGCGGCTGGGCGCGGTGGCGACCGACCCCGCATACGACATCGAGGTCGCCTGGGACGACGACCTGCCCGACGAGTGGCTCGAGGACCGGGCGATGCTGGCGCGGCGGATGAGCACCGATGCGCCGCTCGGCAGCCTGGAACTCGACGAGGAGGAGTGGGACGCGGCGCGGGTCCGGCGCGCGTGGGAGCGCACCCGCGCCATGGGGCGGCACCACGGCGAGGCGGTGGCCCGGCACCGCGCCACCGGCCGCCTGGTCGGCTTCACCGAGCTGGCGGTGTCGCGTTCGACGCCCGAGCTCGCCTACCAGCAGGACACGCTCGTGCTGCGTGAGCACCGCGGGCACGGTCTGGGGCTGGCGCTCAAGCTGGCCAACCTCGCGGCCCTGCGGTCGGTCCTCCCCGACGTCACGGCGGTGCGCACCTGGAACGCGCGCTCCAACGAGCCGATGCTGCGGATCAACCGCGAGATCGGGTTCGAGGTGACCGGCTGGTTCACCGAGTGGGAGAAGGTGCTCGACCCGCCGCCGCACCGGGGGGCCGCTGCTTCGCCCGAGGCGACCGGCGTCCGCTCCGCGGGTGGCACTGCCGGCGCGCTGGCCCCCGGTTAGCCTTGGCACCATGACCGATCACGACGCTCGTCCCAGCGGCTTCTCGACCCGCGCCATCCACGCCGGCCAGGAGCCCGACCCCCGCACCGGGGCGGTCGTCCCGGCCATCTACCAGACCTCGACCTACAAGCAGGACGGGGTCGGCGGGCTGCGCGAGGGCTACGAGTACTCCC
>CAYRLV010000702.1:0-1861 GCA_964425155.1 uncultured Ornithinicoccus sp.
GTTTGGACCTTCTAATCTCTAGGTCGCAGGTTCGAGTCCTGCCGGGGGCGCCAGTCCACGCGCACAGCGCGTGGACTGGCCACCACGGCAGAAGCAACAGAGGCGCCGGGGCGCCAGTCGTGCTCACCACCGGCTGCTTTGCTCGCTGCGGGCCGGTCTCGGCGAGGCCGGGAGCGGCCTGAGGTGAGCAAAGCGGCCCTGGGTGAGCACGCGCCATACCGACTGGCGGCGGTGGCGGGTGTCAGGGTCAGGCGGCGCGGCCGTCCGCCCGGGGCGCGGCCCACTCGAAGCCGTCCGGGTCGGTGCCGGGTCCGGCATCGCCGGAGATGAGCAGCCGGTGCGACCCGCTGCCCTCGGGCGGCACCCCGGCGTCCTTGGCCGAGGCGCGGCGTCCGTAGAGCGCCAGATTCACCCCGCCCGGCGCGCTGTCGAACTCGACGTACTTGCGGCCGAAGCTCTTGGCCACGGTGAAGTCGTGCTCGACGTAGAACTGCTTGCTGGCCGTCATGTCCCCGACGCCGAGGAGCAGCACGATGTCGTCGACCCGGCGCTCGCCCGGGCCCTCGTTCTTCTTGCTCGAAGAGGCGAGCTTCCAGATCGAGCCGTCGGGCGCCTGCACCACGGCGCCGTATCCCCAGAGGGACTTCTTCGGCGGCTTGAGGGTGGTCGCACCCGCCTCGAGCGCGCTGCGCGCATACTCGTCGACGACGGACGGCTGGGCGACGAGGAGCGAGATGGTGAAGCCGCGGTAACCGCTCGTCGGCGCGTCGGACGCGCCGACGACGATCCGGTCGTCGAGGCCGAAGGCGGCGTCGTAGAAGGCCTGCGCGGCGGCGGGGTCGGGGGATTGCAGGGTCAGGGACTCGATGGTGTTCATGGCCACGACGGTAGGCAGCCGGCCCGTGCGGTGCTTCTCGATTCCTGACGGGTCGCCCGTCCTCACCGACCGGCCGCCCGTGCCGCCGCCGGTCGTCATCGATCAGGTTTCGAGAAGCCTGCGCAGCGCCGTCGCCCTAACGTGACGAGCATGTGCTTCTCTCCGGAGTTCGGTCTCTTCCACCACCATCAGCGCAGGAGCCCCGTGGACCCGCGCGGTGACCTGGACGGTCCCGCTGATTCCGCCGACCCCGTCGTGACCGGTGCCGGAACCCTCTCATCTGTCGAGCAGGAGCCTCCGAGCTTGCGAGAAAGAGGCACATCGGAGGCGTGTGGCGTGTCGTGGAGCCGGGCGAGCGCGAGCAGGTCATCTGCGCGCCGCGCAGCGACTACACCCGCGAGCTGATCGAGGCGCTTCCCGGCGCGCAGTGGCGCGCGACGACGCCCGTGGCGCGGAGGAGTCGAGCCGTGACTGAACGAGTCGGTGACGGGCTGCTGCAGGTGGAGGACGCCCGCGTGACCTACCAGGTCGCGGGCCGCGGCAGGCTGACCGCGGTCGACGGGGTCTCGCTGCAGATCGGCCGGGGCGAGGTGCTGGGACTGGTGGGGGAGTCCGGCTGCGGCAAGTCGACCATCGCTCGCGCGATCTGTGGTCTGGAACCGCTGTCCGGCGGCTCGATCATGTTCGACGGCAAGCCCGTTCGCAAGCTCGGCTTCGGCCGACGCGATCGCCACTTCCTCCGCGTCCAGATGGTCTTCCAGAACCCGTATGCGTCACTCAACCCGCGCCGGACCGTCGCCGCCCAGCTGCGCGACGGCCTGCGCATCGCGCCCGATCCGGACCGGTGGGGCGTGGACCGCCTGCTCGAGGCGGTGGAGCTGCCCCGCGACGCGGCCCGGAAGTTCCCCACGAGTTCTCCGGTGGTCAGCGGCAGCGCATCGCGATCGCGCGGGCGGTGGCCGCCGGGCCCGACCTGCTCATCGG
>CAYRLV010000703.1:0-1860 GCA_964425155.1 uncultured Ornithinicoccus sp.
CGATCATGAGCCGGTCCTCCACGCTCAGCATCACGATCACCTTCCTGGACTCGGGTGCACGACCATGGCCGATCCGCCCCCACGACGGACTGGTTCCGCGTTGGCCCTGAAGCGTTGGTGCGGCAACAACTCCACCGCTGTCGCCGCACCGATCTCCTTGTCGATCTGGGTCGGACCGGTCACCACGGTGAACTGCTGCCCGTGCTCCTCCTCCAAGCGTGCCGCGACCGGCGAGTCCAGGAAGGCCTGCTCGGCGAAGCTCGCCGGGGTGTTGAAGTTCCCCACCCTCGGTGCCGCGATCGCCTGCTCCATCGACATCCCGAAGTCGAGGCGATTGATGAGGATCTGCAGCACCGTGGTGATGATGGTCGCGCCGCCGGGGCTGCCCACCGCGAACACCGGTTTGCCGTGCCGTAGGACCACGGTCGGGTTCATGCTCGAGCGCGGGATCTTGCCACCAGCAGGGAGGTTGACGTCGGGCACGTCGGGGCTGGCCGGCGCGAAGTCGAAGTCGGTCATCTCGTTGTTGAGCAGGAAGCCGTAGCCGGGCACCGTCATCCCGGTGCCCGCGAACTGTTCGATGGTGTTGGTGTAGGCCACGACGTTGCCCCACTTGTCTGCGGTGACAATGTTGTTCGTGGACTGCTCGTGGTCGGGAGCTGTCGCTGCGGCACCGGATCGACCCGGACAACCGGAGCCGGGCTGGTAGGGGTTGCCGGGTGCGACCGGACTGGCGGCTGCCTGATCGGTGATCAGGCAGCGCCGCGTCGCCGCGAAGTCGGGAGAGAGCAGACCGTGCAGCGGCACATCGACGAAGTCCGGGTCGCCGACGTAGCGGTTGCGGTCGGCGAAGGAGTAGCGGAGCGATTCCAGGTAGTGATGCAGGGAGAGCGCCCGCGAGTCGCCGGACATGTCGTACCCGGAAAGAATGTTGAGCGCCTCGCCGGTCGTGGAGCCGCCCGAGGACGGCGGTGCCATCCCGTAGACGTCGTAGCCCCGGTAGTTCACGTGGGTGGGGCGGGGCTCCTCGACGTGGTAGCGCCTCAGGTCCTGGGTCGTCATGATCCCGGGCCGGACATTCAACGGTGTGTGCTTCCACACCGGTGGATGTTGCACGGTGTGGGCGATCGCCCTGGCGAGCGGCCCCTCATACAGAGCACGCGGGCCCTGGCGGGCCAGCAGCCGGTAGGTGTGGGCCAGATCCGGATTGCGCAGCCTGGTGCCGACGGGCAACGGCTGACCGTCCTTGAGGAACAGCTTGCGGCTGGAGGTGAAGGCCTGCAGGTCCTGAAGTGACTCCTGGGTCTCTTGGACGAAGGTCTCGTCGACGATGAAACCTTGCTTCGCCCGTCGGATCGCCGGCTGCAGGTCCTGGGCGAATCGCTTGGTGCCGTAACGGTGCACAGCCTGGGCCCACGTATCCACCATGCCGGGTACGCCGACGGCAAGCCCGGAGTGGCGAGCCTCCTCGAACGCCAACGGTTTGCCGTCCTCGACGAAGAGCTCGCTCGTGCACGCGGCCGGGCAGGTCTCCCGACCGTCGATGGTGACGACACGGTGCTGCCGGGCCAGGTAGATCACCATGAACCCACCTCCGCCCGGACCCGCGACGAACGGCTCGGTCACCCCGAGCGTGGCCGCGGTCGCGATGGCCGCGTCCACGGCGTTGCCTCCGCGGCGCAGCACCGAGATGCCAGCGCGAGTGGCATCCGGATCGACCGATGCCACTGCACCCCCGCTGCCCGTCGCCACCGGCTGTTTCCCAGCGTGACCATGACCCTGCACCATCCGGCCGAGGTCCTGACCGGCCGCGAGCGCGGGCTGACTCGCGGCGGCGACGGTGGCGACGGCAACCGCCGC
>CAYRLV010000704.1:0-1859 GCA_964425155.1 uncultured Ornithinicoccus sp.
CGCGGCAGCGTACGATGAGCCCGCCATGACCAGGTCTGTTCCGGAGTCGGCGGGACCGTCATCGATGCTCAGCATCAGCGCGTTCGCCCAGGCTTCCGGGCTGTCCCCCAAGGCCTTGCGTCTGTATGACGATTCGCGCCTGCTCACGCCCGCGCGGGTCGATCCCACGAGCGGCTACCGCTCCTACCTTCCGGACCAGCTCCCCCGCGCCCGCCGGATCGCGCTGCTGCGCCAGGCCGGCATGCCGCTGGCCCGGATCGCCCAGGTGCTCGGTGCCCCCGACGAGCCGCTCGACGGGCCCGCGGCCGTGGCCGCGCTGCAGCAGTGGTGGCGGGAGCAGGAGCGGCTGGCCGCGGACCGACGCGGCCTGGTGGACTACCTGCAGGTCTCGCTGCTCGGCGAGGACGTGCCGGAGCACGAGGTCGTCGCGCGCGACGTGCCGGACCGGTCGCTCGTCACCAGCACGGCACACGTCACGCAGACCGACCTGGTGCCGATGATGCAGCGGCTGCGCGACGGGTTGCGCGCCCACCTCGACGCGGCCGGCGCCGACCGCGGGGTGGAGTGGTGGGTCGTCTACCACGGCGCCGTCACGCCGGACGACGACGGCCCGATCGAGGTGTGCGTGCCGCACGAGGGTGACGTGGCCCCGACGCCCGAGATCGCGCTGCGGGTCGAGCGCGCGCACCGCGAGGCGCTCACCCCGCTGCCCGCGGCGGACTGCCACTACCCGGTGATCCTGCACGCGTTCGACGCGGTGGTGCGCTGGGTCGAGCGGCACGGCACCGCGGTCGGACCCACCCGGGAGGTCTACCCGGTGCCGTGGGACGAGTCCGCCGGTGCCGGTCCGGTCGTCGAGATCGTCCAGCCCTTCGTCCCCGCCGACGACGCCTGACCGCCTCGGACGGGCAAGCCGTTGACCTTGCCCCTGGGGCAGACCCCACCGTGAAGGACATGACCGCACCCCACCCGACCCCGACCCACCAGGACCCTCCTTCGGGGGTGACGCCGACCGCACTCGGCGCGCACTCCGCATACAGCGACCCCGGCCCGTATGGCGAGCTGCTCGCCGCGGTGCCGCCCGTCCCCGAGACGCTCTCGGCCGTGGCGCGGAACGTCATCGTGCACTACCGGCACTCCGGGCACGACCTGCCCGAGGGCACCCGTGGCGACATCCACTCCCGATGGCTCGCGCGCACCCTGGAGCTCGACCAGCAGCGGCACGGCTCGCCGCTCGCCGAGGCCCGGGAGCCGCGCGACCGGGTGCAGGGCTGCTGCCGGGACCACTCGCTGTTCTCCTGCGCCGTGCTGCGCCAGCACGGGGTCCCGGCGCGCGGCCGGATCGGCTTCGCCGGGTACTTCGAGGACGGCTACCACCACGACCACGTGGTCGTGGAGATGTGGGAGCCGGGTGACGGTGCCGCCGGCGGGCGCTGGCGGCGGTTCGACCCGGAGGTGCCCGACCCGGACGAGCGAGTGGCGTCCCCGATGGACCTGCCGACGGGGCCGGGGTCGCCGTTCGTCACCGCCGCCGAGGCATGGCGCGGGTGGCGGGCCGGCGAGCTCGACGCGTCCAGGTTCGGGGCCGGGCCGGGCGTGGGGCCGGAGGGGCCGTGGTTCCTGCAGCACTACGTGCTGCGCGAGGCCGCGCACCGGCACGGCGACGAGTTGCTGCTGTGGGACGTCTGGGGCGCGATGGCCGAGCCCGGCACCCCGATCCAGGACGCGGTGCTGGCCCTGACCGACGAGGTCGCCGCCCTGCTCGTCGCTGCCGACGAGGAGGAGCAAGCGGTCGGCCGGCCTGCTACCCGTGCGACGCCTCGTGGCACCTCGGTCGCGCATGGCGGCCACGGCGCCAC
>CAYRLV010000705.1:0-1857 GCA_964425155.1 uncultured Ornithinicoccus sp.
TGCTCTCGCAGGAGAACGGCAACGCCATCCGCACCCAGTCGCGCGGCGAGGTGGCCTTCGTCGTCGACTGCTTCCGCTACTTCGCCGGCCTTGCCGGTGAGACCAAGGGCGAGACGATCCCGCTCGGGGAAGGGAGGCTCGACTACACGCGCCGCGAGCCGTTCGGGGTGGTCGGGGCGATCGTGCCGTGGAACGCGCCGGTGATGCTGGCCGCCCTGAAGATCGCGCCGGCCCTGGTCGCCGGCAACACGATGGTGCTCAAAACGGCGGAGGACGCGCCGCTCGCGGTCCTCGAGATCGTCCGCCTCGCAGCGGAATTCCTGCCCGCCGGTGTGCTCAATGTCATCACCGGACTCGGGCCCGAGGCCGGCGAAGCCCTGACCAACCACCCCCGGGTGGACAAGCTGACGTTCACCGGCTCCACCGCGGTCGGCCGCCGCGTCATGGAGGTCGCCTCCGAACGGATCGTCCCGACCACGCTCGAGCTCGGTGGCAAGAGCCCGCAGATCGTCTTCCCGGACGCGTTCGACGAGCGGGTGGTCGACGGGGTGATCGCCGGGATGCGGTTCTTCCGCCAGGGCCAGTCGTGCACCGCCGGGTCCCGCCTGTTCGT
Source organism: uncultured Ornithinicoccus sp. (assembly GCA_964425155.1). Classification (GTDB taxonomy): domain Bacteria; phylum Actinomycetota; class Actinomycetes; order Actinomycetales; family Dermatophilaceae; genus Segeticoccus. The sequence continues at coordinate 614 of CAYRLV010000705.1, forward strand.
CCACGAGAAGATCCTCGACCCGTTCGTCGACGCCCTCGTCGCCAAGCTGCGCACCTTCAGCGTCGGCGACCCGCTCGACGAGGCCACCGACATCGGATCCATCGTCAACCGCAAACAGTTCGACAAGGTCTGCGACTACATCCGCGACGGCATCGACCAGCCGAGCAGCGTCATCGCGCTGGGCGGGCTGCCGCCGAAGGAAGGTCCGTTGTCCACGGGCTACTTCGTCGAGCCCACCGTGATCACCGGCGTCGCCAATGACTGGCGCATCGCCCGCGAGGAGATCTTCGGCCCGGTCGTCTGCGTCATCCCGTGGAGCGACGAGCAGCAGGTCATCGAGATGGCGAACGACACCAACTACGGGCTGGCCGCCTTCGTGTGGTCGCGCGACATCGGGTCGGCGCTGCGCACGGCACATGCGGTCGAGGCCGGCTGGGTGCAGGTCAACCAAGGCGGCGGTCAGGTGCTCGGGCAGTCCTACGGCGGGATGAAGGCCAGCGGGCTGGGCCGCGAATTCTCCCTCGAGGGCATGCTCGACAGCTACACCCAGCGCAAGCACATCTCGGTCAATCTCGACTGAGGTCCGCGGCGCGGGCGCCCCCTCCCACTACCCTCGCGGGCATGAAGGTGTGGGAGGTCGTGGTCCTCGTGATCCTGGTCGGCGGCGTCCTGGCCGCCGGCGCCTACGGGCTGCTGCTGGCCAGGAGAGACCGTCTGGCGATGCAGCGCTGGGCGAAGGCCGACGGCTGGACCTACACCAGGTACGACCGGGACCTCCCCCGCCGGTGGCAGGGAGAGTTGTTCGACTCGAGCGGGCGGACGGCGCACCACATCTTCGAGAAGCACCGTGACGGTGTCCACCTGATCGCCTTCACGCTCGCTCTCGGGCAAGGCTCCACCACGCGGCTCAACCTGGTCGGACGAGAGCTTCCGGACGGGCTACCCGTGATGACGCTGCAGCCGCCCGCCGTGTCCGGCCCCGACCTCACCGGCGCTCTCGTCAAGCGGGCCGTGGGGGTGCACCTGCTGGACCTCCCGGGCTCGGACTGGTCGGCGCAGGTCCCGGACTCCGGCGACGACGAAGCCGTACGCACCGCCGTGACACCCGGGGTGATGCGGTTCCTGGAGAGCGAAGCGGTGGTGCAGCTGCACTCCAGGATCATGTTCGCCGGCAGCCACGTCTTCATCGACAACCGCGAGATCGACCAGACCATCGAGCAACAGACCGAGTCCCCGGGCGTGGC
>CAYRLV010000706.1:0-1857 GCA_964425155.1 uncultured Ornithinicoccus sp.
CGGTCGACCAGCTCGGTGGCTCGGGCGAGGTTGTCGGCGATGGTGAGCAGCCGTTCGTCAGTGGGGCCGGGTCCGGGCCAGGTCTGCCGCCGCTGGGCGGTGTGCAGCGTCTGGCTCATCGTCTCCAGCCGGCGCATGGTCGAGCCGGCGTCGGCGCGGGCCAGGGGTTCACGGGGGAATGCCGTCCACAGGTCGCTGGCGTTCTGCACGACCTCGCCCCAGGTGCGCATCAGCGCGGGCGCGTCGTCGCCGTCCACGTCCATCAGCAGCTGCCGAGCTTGGGAGTCGGCGTCCATCAGCAGCTCCCCGACGCTGCGCTGGTCTGGATCGGGGCTCATGGCGCCATCTCGCGCAACAAGTCGCCGAGGGCGACCGCGACCGCCGAGAACCCGGCGGTTTCCGGAGTGAATGGGACCGTCCGGGCCAGCTGCTCGGCGGCCATGAGTAGCTCACGCACATCGGTCTGCGGTGGCCTGGGCCGGTAGGGGTCGAGGTGTTCGGGCACCAGGTCCGCGGCGTCGTACGCCGCGATCAGGATGCCCAGGCTGCGCAGCTGCGCCACCGACCCGGGCCCGTCGGCGGCAGCTTCGCGGGCGGCCTGCCTGGCCGCGTGATGCAGCAGCCGGGCGATCACGGCGATGGTCTCCTCCGGTCGTGGTGTGGTGGGCGTCATCACGGCTCCTCGTCCGGTCGCGGTCGTTGACCTGGGTCTTCATCAAGCCCCGCGCTGTCCACAGCTCTCCCCCGCCGGCGGCTGCCTGTGGATAACTCAGGCGGGGTGTCTGCGGTTGAGGGCAGGATCGGCTTCATACGCCACAAGGGCGACGCTTGGACGCTGACGATCAGCCCACGGTGAATTGAGACAAGCGCACTAGCGGCGCTGGAAGGGACGGTGGGTGCGATGCCCGCGCGATGCAAGATGTTCGGCCTGCTGCCCGCCGCGGTCGGCATGCTGGTCGCCACCACGGTGACCTGCATGATCGGCGCCCTGCTGCCGCCAACTGCCGGTTTCGGCCTGTTCGTCGGTGGCCTGGCCCTGATGGGCATGCTGCTGGCCGGGTGGCTCGAGGGGCCGGCTGTGCGGCTGCTGATCGGTGCCCGGGAGCCGAGGCCGCACGAGCTCGCCGCACTGCGCCCGTCCATCCAGATGGTTGGCCAGCGCGGTCTGCTCCCGCCGGAGGTGGACCTGCTGGTCCGCCGCCGGTCCCCCGGCATCCAGACCGGCGCGATCGGGCGCCGCACGGTCCTGATCTCCGAGGGCCTGGCCAGCTCGTGCGCCCGAGGAACCCTTCGGCCCGAGGCGACGGCCGCGCTGCTGGCACACGCGATCGCCCGGATCCGGCTCGGACAGACCCGCTTCGACGCCGCGGCGGAGTTCTGGCTGCTCCCGTGGCGGGTGCTCGAGCAGATCGTGCGGGCCGTGGCTGGTCCGATCTCGCGGTTTCCCCTGACCCGGTTCGCGTGGCGCATCCGCGGCATCGTCGGCCTGGTGGCGCTGGTTGAAGCCAGCAGCCAGGGCCGCGCGTGGCTGGGTGTGCTCGCCGCCGCGGTCGTGGCGCTGTCCTACCTGGTGCCGTGGTGCGAACTGCGGGCTAGCCGTGCAGCCGAGTTGGAGGCGGACGCGGTCGTCGTGCATGCCGGGTTGGGGCCCCAGCTGGCCGCCTTCTTGACGCGCGGACGGCCCACCCCACGCGTGCTCGCTCGCGCCCAGCGGCTACGGGGTGGGGCGGCGCCACCCCACCCCGTGGAGGTGCCGGCGTGAGCCGTGGTCAGCGGCGCGGCGACGGGTAGTCGGAGGCGGGGTCGTCGTAGACCCAGTCATCAGCTCGTTCGTACTCGGCGCCGGCAAGGCTGTCC
>CAYRLV010000707.1:0-1856 GCA_964425155.1 uncultured Ornithinicoccus sp.
CGAAGTGCCAGCCGAGCTCCTCGCCCTCGTGGAACGTGGTGATCTGCAGCGCGTCCAGCGGGTCGGCGCTGCGGTAGAGCACCGGCTTCTCGAGGGCCGCGGCGATGAACGCGGTCAGGTCGTCCGACTCGTAGAGGCGGCGCAGCGGCGCGTCGGCCGGGATGTAGTCGTAGGCGATGCCGTGCTTGGCCGACCGCACCTGGTGCGCGCGGGGGTGCTCGGCAGGCACGGACTCGTCGACCGGCTCGAAGTAGATCGTGTGGGTCCGGTCGGACGCCCACGCCTTCTCCTGCAGCTGCCCGGCAAGGTCGACCATCGCCGACACCGCCTCAGGGGTGATGAAGCCCTCGAGGGTGCAGACGCCGTCTCGCGCCAGCGCCTCGCGGCAGGACTGCACGAGCGCCTGGCCCTCCTCGCTGTCGAGACGGTGGATCGGGTAGCGGGTCAGGTCGACGACGTCGGCGTAGGCCGGTGCCTCGGTGGTCTGGGTCATCGGTGAACTCCCTTGTCTTGTCGGTGAATTGCTCGGACTGGCTGACTGGTGGGCCGAAATCGTGGCCGTGGACGTACCGGCCTCGACCTGGCGCTGGCTCGTCCTCCCACTGTGCTCGAACAAGCTTGATTAGGACAAGTCACGTTGTTGACGGCAATCAGTAGCATCTCTAATGTTTGAGCGTGCCCGAACATCTCCAGACGTGGGAGCTGCGCTGGCTGACGACCCTGGCCGCGATCGGCCGGGAAGGCTCGTTCAGCCGTGCCGCCGAGGCGCTCGGTTACACGCAATCGGCCGTGAGCCAACAGATCCGCCGGCTCGAACACGTGGTCGGCCACGCCCTGGTCGACCGGCCCGGCGGCCCCCGCGCGGTGAGTCTCACCCCGGCCGGCAGGCTCCTGCTCGGCCATGCGGACGCCATCGTCGCCCGTCTGGACAGCGCGCGCGCCGACCTGCGGGCCCTGGCCGAGGGCGAGTCCGGCGTCCTGCGGATCGGCTGCTACCAGAGCGTCGGCGCCCGCCTCCTCCCCCGCGTGGTCCGTGAGTTCCGGGCAGCGTGGCCGAGCGTCGGTCTGGAGTTGACCGAGGCCGAGGATGACGCCGAGCTGCTCGATCTGGTCGAACGAGGTGACCTCGACCTCAGCTTCGTGGTCCTGCCCCTCACCCCCGGCCCGTTCGAGCACCGGGAGCTGCTGGAGGACCCCTATGTCCTGGTGGTCCCCGACGACAGCCCCCTCGGCGCCGACGGCGCGCCGGTACACCCGCGTGACCTGACCGGCCTGCCGCTGGTCACCTACGCCCGCATGCGCGACGTGCACGCGATCGAGAACCGGCTCGGCCGACCGGAGCTGGTCGACCAGATCCTGCTGCGCTCCCACGACAACGGCACCATCCTGGGCCTCGTCGCGGAAGGGGTTGGCGCGGCTGTCATCTCGTGGCTTTCGGTCGATCCGACCAAGGACGGTGTGCGTGTGGTGCCGTTGGCCGACGTCTCGCCACGGACGGTCGGGATCGCCTGGCACCGCGACCGCTACCGGATCCGGGCGGCGGACGCCTTCGTGCAGGTCGCACGGGAGCAGGCTCATGCGGCCGGCGCTCCCTGAGGACGCCCCTCCACGCCCTCGCCAGACGCAGGCACGTCGACGACACCTCGGCCGAAACGGCACCCGTTCAGTAGAGGTCGACAAAGCGATCAAGGACGCGGGTCGAGAAGTGCAGCGCCTCCACCGGAACCCGCTCGTCGATGCCGTGGAAGAGCGACCAGAAGTCCAGGTCCTCCGGCAGCAGCAGCGGGTTGAAGCCGAAGCACTCGATCCCCAGCTGCTGCAGGTGCGTCGCGTCGGTCCCTCCCGAGGTCATGAAC
>CAYRLV010000708.1:0-1843 GCA_964425155.1 uncultured Ornithinicoccus sp.
CCCGCATCGAGGCGGCGCCGGCCCCCGACGGCGCCTCGGGGTGGCACACCGTCACGGTAAGGGTGCGCTGACCTGCGATCCGCAGTCCACGAGTGATAGGACTGCAGGGCTGTCTCACCCAGGAGGTCCCGTGGTCCGGTTCTTCGCAGTCGGGGCGTTGGCCGTCGTCGTGGTGCTGGTGGGCGTGGTCGCCGCCATCGGGTCGTGGGCCTGGTGGATCCTGGTCGGCCTGGGTGCGGCCCTGGTCGTGGTCGGGGTCTACGACTTGGTGCAGCGTCGCCACTCGGTGCTGCGCAACTACCCGGTGCTGGGGCACCTGCGGTACCTGCTGGAGGCGCTGCGCCCCGAGTTGCAGCAGTACTTCATCGAACGCAACGTCGACGGCCGGCCCTACGACCGCGACGTCCGGTCGATCATCTACGAGCGCGCCAAGGGCGTGCACGGCGAGCAGGCATTCGGCACCGAGCGCGACATCGAGAGCGTGGGTTACGAGTACCTCGTCCACTCCACGGCCCCCGTCCCGGAGCCGGACGAGCCGCCACGCGTCGTCATCGGCGGGCCGGACTGCACCCAGCCCTACAGCATGTCGTTGCTGAACGTGTCGGCGATGAGCTTCGGTGCCTTGTCCGCCAACGCGATCCGCGCGCTCAACCAGGGGGCGTCGGCGGGAGGCTTCGCGCACGACACGGGCGAGGGCGGGCTCACGCCATACCACCTGGAGAACGGCGGTGACCTGGTCTGGGAGGTCGGGTCCGGCTACTTCGGCGCGCGCACGCAGGACGGGAGGTTCGACGAGAAGCAGTTCGCCGACAAGGCGTCCCACGACCACGTCAAGTGCGTCTCGTTGAAACTGAGCCAGGGAGCCAAGCCGGGCATCGGCGGCGTCCTGCCGGCGGCCAAGGTGAGCGACGAGATCGCGCGCTACCGCGGCGTGCCGGCCCACCAGAAGTGTGTGAGCCCGGCCGCGCACCAGGTTTTCCGCACCCCCCGCGAGCTGGTGCGCTTCATCGCCCACTTTCGTGAGCTCGCCGGCGGCAAACCCGCCGGGTTCAAGCTGTGCGTCGGCTCACGTATCGACGTCCTCGCGATCTGCCGGGCGATGGTGGCGGAGGGGACGACACCCGACTTCATCATCGTCGACGGCGCCGAGGGCGGCACCGCTGCTGCGCCGTTGGAGTACGAGGATCACGTGGGTCTCCCGCTCACCGACGGGCTGATGACGGTGCACAACGCGCTCGTCGGTTGCGGGCTGCGTGACCGCATCCGAATCGGAGCCAGCGGCAAGGTCGCGGCGGGCAACGATATCGTCAAACGGCTCATCCAGGGCGCCGACTACACCAACGCGGCGCGGGCGATGATGATGGCTGTGGGTTGCATCCAGGCCCAGCGCTGTCACACCAACACCTGCCCGGTCGGTGTCGCCACCCAGGACGCAAGGCGGGCCCGGGCGCTCGATGTCGCCGACAAGAGCCAGCGCGTCACGCGCTACCACGAGGCGACGGTCCGCCAGGCCACGCAGATGATGGCCTCCCTCGGCGCCTCCCAGCCGGACCAGCTGGGGCCAGAGATGCTGCGCAAGAAGGTGTCCCCTACCGTCGCTCGCACGTATGCCGAGCTCTACGGGTGGCTCGGCACGGGCGAGCTGCTCGACGACCCACCGGAGGGCTGGGCGGCCGACTGGTCTGCGGCGGACCCAGATTCGTTCCATCCCACCGTTCTCGGCAAGAGGCGGGCAGGACGTCCGCGGTAGCGGTGATCGTGCAGGCGCTGGCCGGTACGGCGTCACCAGCGTCCGGGGGATCGGCGACGCCCAGCACGAGCGGCGAGGATGGAGCGGAGCGGG
>CAYRLV010000709.1:0-1835 GCA_964425155.1 uncultured Ornithinicoccus sp.
TGGCGGTGGCGCCCGGCCCCTTGCCGACCACCACGTCGACCCGGAAGTCCTCCATCGCCAGGTAGAGCATCTCCTCGGCGGCGCGCGCCATCCGGTGGATCTCGTCCAGGAAGAGCACCTCGCCCTCCGCGAGCGAGGAGAGTATGGCGGCCAGGTCACCCGCGTGCTGGATGGCCGGTCCGCTGGTGATCCGGATCGGTTGCTCGAGCTCCGCGGCGACGATCATCGCCAGCGTGGTCTTGCCGAGTCCCGGCGGTCCGGAGAGCAGCACGTGGTCCGGCGGGGTGCCGCGCCGGCGAGCCGCCTCGAGGACCAGCCCGAGCTGGTCCCGGACGCGCGTCTGGCCGGGGAAGTCGGCCAGCCGTCGCGGGCGCAGCGCCGCCTCGATCCGGCGCTCCTCGTCGTCCATCCGCTCCGGGCCGGGGTCGACGATGCGCGCGGTCGCGTCACTCGACCCGTCCGCGTAGCGCTCGGTGTCGGTGCTGGTGTCCATACCGGTCTCCGGCTCGTGCAGCTCCTGCGCGTCCCGGCCCACGTCGTCCGGCCCGCTCACCGGCCGAGCTCCCGCAGGGCCGCGCGCAGCAGGCCGGACACGTCACTGCCGTCGCCCGCCTCCGCCGCCACCTTCGCGGTGGCGTCCTCGGCCTGCTTGGCGCTCCAGCCGAGACCGACGAGCGCCTCCTCGACCTGGCCGCGCCACGGCTCGCGGCCGGTCACCGACGGGGCCGCACCGCCGGACGCGGACTCCGTCGGCACGACCTTGTCGCGCAGCTCGAGCACGATCCGCTCGGCGCCCTTCTTGCCGATGCCGGGCACCTTGGTGAGCGCGGCCACGTCCCCCGTGCCGATGGCCGCGCGGAGCGGATCGGGGGCGTGCACGGCCAGCATCGCCAGGGCCAGGCGCGGTCCCACGCCCGAGACGGTCTGCACCTGTTCGAAGAGTGCCCGCTCGTCGGCCTCGACGAAACCGAACAGGGTCAGCGACTCCTCGCGCACCACGAGGGTCGTGAACAGCGTCACCTCGCTGCCGTGCCGCAACCCGGCGGCGGTGGCCGGGGTGGTGTGCACCTGCAGGCCGACCCCGCCGACCTCCACGACGACGGAGTCGAGGCCCACGTGGAGCACCGGGCCGCGGACGGAGGCGATCACCGGGCCACCTTCGCACGGCGCGCCGCCACCGCGCGACGCTGGGCCGCGGCCGCCCGGTCGAGCCGGTCCTGGGCTCCCCCGCGCCAGACGTGGCAGATGGCCAGCGCGAGGGCGTCGGCGGCGTCGGCCGGCGTCGGGCGGCGGTCCAGCCGCAGGATGCGGGTCACCATCGCGGTCACCTGCGCCTTGTCCGCCCGGCCGCTGCCGGTCACCGCGGCCTTGACCTCGGTGGGGGTGTGCAGGGCCAGCGGGAGGCCGAGCCGGGCCGCCGCCAGCATCGGGACGGCGGACGCCTGGGCGGTGCCCATCACGCTGGCCAGGTTGGCCTGGCTGAAGACCCGCTCGACGGCCACGGCGTCCGGTGCCAGGCGCTGCAGCCACTCGTCCAGCTCGGTCTGCAGGGTCAGCAGCCGCTCGTGCACCGGGTCGCCGGACGGCGTGCGCACGACGCCGACCTCGACCAGGCGCAGCGGCTTGCCGATCCCGCCCTCGACGACGCCGATGCCGCACCGGGTGAGCCCGGGGTCGACACCGAGCACGCGCACGGGAGCCTCCTTGTCACCACGGTCTGGTCACCACGGTCGTCGCCGAACACCTGTTCGCTCCGAACGTACCTCGGCCCGCCGCGCCCGCACCGTTGCGACGCGCCGATCGCCCGTGCTCACTTCCGGCCGGTTTGCTCACCC
>CAYRLV010000710.1:0-1831 GCA_964425155.1 uncultured Ornithinicoccus sp.
GCGGCTGCGGACGGTGGACCGGTGGGGCAACGAGTCCGCGTGGGGCCCGCAGGTGCAGGTGGGTGTGCCGCAGATCGTCGACGAGGAGCGTTTCGAGGAGATCCGTGACGAGCTGGAGGCCGCCGCGCAGGTGGTCCACACCTCCGACGTGCCGCCGACCACCGCCGACGCAGAGGGGCGGCCCGAGGGTGCCCTGTGGCACGTCTACGACTCCTCCGGTGCCCGGGTGGCGTCCTACCGGCTCGTCGGTGGTGTGTGGGTGGACGCGACCCTGTCCCCGGACTTCGTCCCGAAGATCGACATCGGCTCCGGCACCTTCGGCGACCTGGCCGGTGGGCGGATCACCGTCAACTCGATCACTGCCGAGCAGATCGACGCCCTGTCCGTCGCGGCCGAGCTCGGTGAGTTCATCACCGTGAAGGCCAACAACATCCTCGCCGGTGAGGTCAACGTCGCGCTGACGCTCGGGGTCGGCGGGTCGGTCACGGTCGGTTCGACCCTGGCCGACCATGTCGTCATCGCCAACGGGAAGGTCGAGGCGTACCGGAAGGGGGAGGGCAACACCGGCGGCGGCGGAATCCCTCCGTTCGTGTCCGCGTCGATGGGCGGCCCCGACCAGTCGTTCGGGGCGTACGGCTCCGACGGCGGCCTCCTGGGCGGTATCGAGGCGGACGGGCGCATGTCCACCCCGGAGATGTCCGCCGACGTCATCAACCTTGCCGGATCCGACCTGGCGGAGCGGCTCGACACCTACCCCGGTGGCGCGGTCGTGTGGACGCCGATGGTGGTCCACAACTACGGCCCCTATTCGGAGCGGTACGGTATCCGCGAGTTCGAGTTCACCGGCGTCGGCGGGCGACGGTACGAGATCAGGGTGTCGTGCGACCTGCGGTCCAACTACACCGGTGTCGGGTACGTCCGCACCGGCCTGACCAAGACGCAGACCGCCTACCCGAACTGGCCGGACGGTGACCCGCCGTCGGTCGCCGCCCCGCTCGTCACGTCCCCCCAGTTTGAGGCGGAGAAGAAACTGCCCTACGAGGGCTCCACCGGCGGCGGCTACCGCACCTACGACATGTCCTGGTACTACAAGCCGTCCGCTGGCAGCAGCGAGCAGGCGCGGTTCCTGTGGTACGTCGCACCACCCACGTCGTCGTACAACGTGGAGGCGACGAACATCGTCATCGTCGTCATCGACCACGGCCCCAACCCGGAGAACATCGGGCGGGCGTCGACGGGCGGCGCGGGCGGCACGTCCACGACCCCGACACCCCCGGTGCGCGACTACGACAAGCAGTGGTACTTCTCGGCGCACCAGGTGTGGACGCAGTACGGCAAGGGCGACTCCTACGCGCCGCAGTGGGTCCGCTCCGGCAACCACTCCAGCTTCTCCAGCGTCTACCGCACCTACCTGCAGGTGCCGTCGGCGGCGGCGAGCGCACTGTCCGGGTCGACCGCGACGAAGGCGCTCGTCCGGCTGCGGCAGGTGTCCGGGTTCACCGGCAGGCCGTGGATCGGGTACGCCACGTCCTACCCGACGGGCTCGACAGAGCCGACGATCTCCGGTGCCGTCCAGCTCGGGCCGACGTGGAAGATCGGCACGAACCAGTGGGCCGAGATCCCCGCGACGATCCGCACGGCCATCGCCAACGGCACCGCCAAGTCGGTCGTCATCGGCACCAAGTCGTCCGTGACCAACCAGGACTTCTACGGGACCGGCGCAGCGTCCACGTCCCGCCCGAAGCTCCGATTCCTCTACACGAAGTAAGGGTGACCCATGGCTGACCTGCCAGACCTGACCCTGCCGCTGCCCGCCCCCGACCTCGTCGCA
>CAYRLV010000711.1:0-1830 GCA_964425155.1 uncultured Ornithinicoccus sp.
GCACCGGCTTGCGGCCGTAGAGGTCGGCGAGCTTGCCGTAGACGGGGATGGTGACGGTCTGCGCGAGCAGGTAGATCGAGAAGACCCAGCCGACCAGCGAGAAGCCACCGAGGTCACCCACGACCTGCGGGATGGCCGTGGCGACGATGGTCGTGTCCATGGCGACCAGCGCCATGGTGAGCATCAACGCGACGAGGACGGGAGTGCGGTGGTCGCGTCTCCGCACTCCTCTCGCCCGTCCGCTCACGGTGTGGGCAACCACGTGATCGGCAGGATCCTTCCCGCCCCGCGCCCGCCTGCGGCCAGGTGACGCGCGACAATCACCTCACCGATGACCACAGAATCGACCCGACGAAGGCAGGCCCGATGAACGTCGACGACTACGAGCAGCTCACCTTCACCCGCCGGGACCACGGCGTCCTGCTGATCACCATGGATCGGCCGGAGAAGTACAACGCCACCGACGAGCAGATGCACGGCGAGCTGTCCCGGGTGTTCCGTGACGTCTCTGACGACCCCGACACGCGGGTTGCGGTGATCACCGGAGCGGGCAAGGCGTTCAGCGCCGGGGGTGACCTCGCGATGGTCGAGCGGATGGCCGGGGACCACGAGCGCGTCATGCACATGCTCAAGGAGATGAGCGACCTCGTCTACAGCATCGTCGACTGCGAGAAGCCGGTGGTCTCGGCCATCAACGGTGTCTCGGTCGGCGCGGGCACCGTCGTCGGTCTGATGGCGGACATCTCGGTCTGTGCCGAGGATGCCAAGCTCGGGGACGGCCACGTCAAGCTCGGTGTGGCGGCCGGCGACCATGCCGCGATCATCTGGCCGCTGCTGTGCGGCATGGCCAAGGCGCGCTACTACCTGATGACCGGGGAGATGGTCACCGGGGCGGAGGCGGAGCGGATCGGGCTGGTGAGCAAGGCGCTTCCGCGTGAGGAGGTGCTGGACGAGGCGCTCCGGATCGCCGAGACCCTCGCGACCGGCTCCCAGCAGGCGATTCGACTCACCAAGCGCACGCTGAACAGCTGGCTCCGGCAGGCGGCACCAATCTTCGACCAGTCCGCGGCCTACGAGATGCTCGGCTTCCTGGGACCCGACCTGATCGAGGGCTACACCGCGCTCCGCGAGAAGCGCCCCCCGCGATTCCCCTCCGCGCGCTGAGCGCTCAGGAGGTGGCAGCGGTCATCTGCCGCAGCTCCTTCTTGAGGTCGCCGATCTCGTCACGCAGCCGCGCGGCGAGCTCGAAGTGCAGGTCTCCGGCCGCTTGGTGCATCTGCTGGGTCAGCTCCTGGATCAGATCGGCCAGGTCCGTCGCCGGCAGCTCCCGAGCCGCCGCGCCGGCCACCTCCGCGTCCGCGGCGACCGTGCCCTTGCCGGCAGCACGACCTCGGGACTTGCCTCGCGACTGCGACCGGCCGCTGCCCATCAGCGCCTCGGTGTCGGCGTCCTCCCGGTTCAGCATGTCGGTGATGTCGGCGATCCGCTTGCGCAGCGGGGTCGGGTCGATCCCCTTCTCCTTGTTGTAGGCGAGCTGCTTGTCCCGGCGTCGCTGCGTCTCGTCGATGGCGTCCTGCATCGAGGGGGTGACCGAGTCGGCATACATGTGCACCTGGCCGGACACGTTGCGGGCGGCGCGGCCGATGGTCTGGATCAGGCTGCGGGTGGAGCGCAGGAAGCCCTCCTTGTCGGCGTCCAGGATGCTGACCAGCGACACCTCCGGCAGGTCCAGGCCCTCGCGGAGCAGGTTGATGCCGACCAGCACGTCGAACTCCCCCATCCGCAGCTCGCGCAGCAGCTCGACCCGGCGCAGCGTGTCGACCTCGGAGT
>CAYRLV010000712.1:0-1827 GCA_964425155.1 uncultured Ornithinicoccus sp.
TCAACATCTACCCCGACCGTCCGCTGACCAAGAAGCCGGCCGAGACCCGGATGGGTTCCGGCAAGGGCTCACCGGAGTGGTGGATCGCCAACGTCAAGCCCGGACGTGTGATGTTCGAGCTGTCCGGCGTGTCCGAGGAGGTCGCCCGTGAGGCGATGCGCCTCGCGATCCACAAGCTCCCCATGAAGTGCCGCTTCATCCAGCGTGAGGGAGGTGAGCTCTGATGGCAGTCGGATCGAAGGACCTGACGAGCGACAAGCTGCGGGAGCTCGATGACGACCGTCTGGTCGAGGAGCTGCGCAAGGCCAAGGAGGAGCTGTTCAACCTCCGGTTCCAGTCGGCCACCGGCCAGCTGGAGAACCACGGCCGGCTGAAGGCCGTCCGCAAGGACATCGCGCGGGTCTACACCGAGATGCGCGAGCGCGAGCTCGGCATCGGCCAGCCCGCCGCGCAGACCGAGGTCGCCGGATGAGCGACCAGAGCAACGAGCAGGAGAGCACCGTGAGCACCGTCGAGGCGGCCGCCGAGCAGGCGCCGACGAAGCGCAACGACCGCAAGGTCCGCCAGGGCTACGTCGTGAGCGACAAGATGGACAAGACCGTGGTGGTCGAGCTCGAGGACCGCGTCAAGCACGCGCTCTACGGCAAGGTCATCCGCCGCACCACCCGGGTCAAGGCCCACGACGAGAGCAACGAGGTCGGCGTCGGCGACCGGGTCCAGATCATGGAGACCCGGCCCTACTCGGCGACCAAGCGGTTCCGTGTCATGACGGTGCTCGAGAAGGCCAAGTAACCACCCGGACGTGGCGAGGCCGGCCCGAACGGTGACCAGCCGCCATACAGACATTGACCAGCATGAACAGGTTCCGCAAGGCCCTCCTGCTTCCAGCAGAAGGCAGGGGAGAACCAGCGTGACGACAGGAGTTCGACAGTGATCCAGCAGGAGTCGCGACTGCGCGTCGCCGACAACACCGGTGCCAAGGAGATCTTGTGCATCCGGGTGCTCGGCGGCTCGGGTCGTCGGTATGCCGGCATCGGCGACGTCATCGTCGCCACCGTCAAGGACGCCATCCCCGGCGGCAACGTCAAGAAGGGTGATGTCGTCAAGGCGGTCATCGTGCGCACCGTCAAGGAGCGCCGCCGGGCCGACGGCTCGTACATCAAGTTCGACGAGAACGCCGCAGTCATCCTGAGGACGGATGGCGACCCCCGCGGCACCCGCATCTTCGGCCCGGTGGGCCGCGAGCTGCGCGAGAAGAAGTTCATGAAGATCATCTCGTTGGCGCCGGAGGTGCTCTGAGTCATGGCCAAGATGAAGATCAAGAAGGGCGACCTGGTGCAGGTGGTCAGCGGCCGTTCGCAGAAGAACGGCGGCGACCGCGGCAAGCAGGGCAAGGTCATCGCGGTCTACCCCGAGACCCAGCGGGTGCTGGTCGAGGGCGTGGGCCGGGTCACCAAGCACACCAAGGCCGGCCAGACCAGCCAGGGTGGCAGCACCGGCGGCATCATCACGATGGAGGCCCCCCTCCACGTGAGCAACGTGGCGCTCGTCGACCCGGAGACCAAGAAGCCGACCCGGGTCCGCACCCGGGTCGAGACCGAGGAGCGTGACGGCCGCACCAAGCAGGTGCGCACTCGCGTCGCCGTGCGCTCGGGTAAGGACCTGTCATGACCGAGACCAGCACCATCGAGCGCACCACGCCGCGGCTCAAGCAGCGTTACCTCGACGAGATCAAGCCCGCGCTCCGCGAGGAGTTCGGCGCCGCCAACCTGATGCAGGTGCCCGGCGTCACCAAGGTGATCGTCAACATGGGTGTCGGCGACGCCG
>CAYRLV010000713.1:0-1826 GCA_964425155.1 uncultured Ornithinicoccus sp.
GGAAGGTCGAGTCCCTCGTTGAACAAGTCGGCCGCAAAGAGCACGTTGACCTCACGGCGCCGCAGCCGTCGCAGAGCCTCGGCTCGGTCGTGGCCGGAGGTATCGCCACTCACGGACAGCGCCGGAATGCCGGCTCGGTTGAATACGTCGGCCATATAGCCTGCATGGGCGACGGAGACGCAGAACCCGAGCGCACGCATAGTGGATGGATCGGGGATCTTCTCTGCAACCTGCTTGAGCACGATGCGAGCCCGAGCGTCGTTGCCGGTATAGACCGACGACAACGCGGCCTCGTCGTAGCGCCCGCGCTTCCACTGGACTTGCGCGAGGTCGGTCCCATCGGCGATGCCAAAGTAGTGAAACGGCGACAAGAGCTCGTCCTCCAGCGCCTCCCAGAGCCGCAGCTCACACGCAGAGCGCCCGTCGAAGTAGGAGTCTCGGACGTCGGTGCCATCGGCTCGCTCCGGGGTGGCGGTGAGCCCGAGCAGCTCCCGTGGAGTGAGATGCTGAATGATCCGGCGGTAGGTCGGCGCCTGCGCGTGGTGGAACTCGTCAATCACCACAACGTCGTATGCATCCCGCGGGATCTGAGTCACGTCATACGACGACAGCGACTGGACCGACGCGAAGACGTGACGCCAACGCTCCGGGCGAGTACCCCCGACATACAGCTCGCCGAAGTTCGCGTCGTTGAGGACCTCGCGGTAGGTACGGAGCGACTGATCGAGGATCTCCTTGCGGTGAGCGACGAAGAGCAGGGAGGGCATGGGGCGCCCATGCCGATCGGCCTCGTTCGCGAGCCGACGGTAATCCAGCGCGGCCACGACCGTCTTGCCGGTCCCGGTAGCTGCCACGACGAGGTTGCGGTGCCGGCTTTGCACGACGCGCTCGACCTCGAGGGACTCCAGCATGCGTCGTTGGTGTGGTCGGGCCTCGATCTGCATCCCTGACAGCGAGACCGTGACCCGGTCGCTCTGCTTGCGCCCGGATGCCTCTGCCAAGGCGTCGTCGAGGCGGTCGCGATCACGCTCCGGGTCGTAGGGCTCGTAGGACTCATCGTTCCAGTAGGAGTCGAAGGTGGCCTCGAACTTCTGCAGCAGCGACGGAGTCGCGATGCGTGACAGTCGAACGTTCCACTCCACTCCATCGAGCAGGGCGGCTCGGGAGAGGTTAGACGAGCCCACATAGGCCGTGTCGTAGCCGGTCTCGCGACGGAAGAGCCACGCCTTGGCGTGCAGGCGGGTGCGCAGGATGTCGTATTGGACCCGGATCTCCGCTCCGAAGTCGCGCACGAGACGGTCAAGCGCCGCACGTTCGGTCGCGCCGACGTAGGTGGTGGTGATGACCCGAAGGGTGGTGCCGCGCTCGCGGAGCCGCCGCAGCTCTGGCTCCAGGATCCGCAGGCCGTACCACTTGACGAAGGCGCACAGCAGGTCGACACGGTCTGCGGAGTCGATCTCGGCGCGTAGTTCGTGCCCCAGGGCTGGTTCGCCATGTGCGTTCGTGAGGAGAGCAGCGTCGGAGAGAGGCGTGGATGGACGACGGGTGATGACGCGTGTCATGCCTGGGGCTGGAGGACTGGCCAGAGTCAAGAGCTGCTGCGGCCCTGGTTCGACGGAGTCGTCAGGTTGCTCGAGGAGGCGGAGAACCTGGTTGACGAGAGTGACACGCTTCGCCGGGTCGCGCTCGACTGCGAGGCGCCGAACGGTTGCCTGGGCGACGTGACGGGCTAGGACCGTGGGTTGCTCAGCTGGGTCGACGAGTTGTAGATCCGCTTCGAGCTGCTCCTGGCTCGTCAAGTCTGATGAGAGCCCGGTAGTGAGTAG
>CAYRLV010000714.1:0-1824 GCA_964425155.1 uncultured Ornithinicoccus sp.
ACGAGGACGTTGGCATCCTCAATGAGATCCCCATCATCCAGAATCTCGAGCGGGACAGATAGCACTTGTCGATCGCTCGCGGCGTTGGCGATCCGACTGACCACGTCGTTGAATCTGACGTTCTGTCGGCGCGCACGTGCCGCCTGCCGCTTGCGCTCCCAGAAGGCCTCGAAGAGAGAACCCCTCGATTGGAACGCCAACGCGTCAGCCTGAGACGCGATCGTGTGCAGGAGCACCAGGTGCAGCGGCGTCTGCAGCAAGAGTCGCTGCGATGGACTCAGCTGCGTCGGCTCGAGGCCCATGCTGGTCACAGCCGCTTCGACGTCCTCCGCCGACAGTAGGCCGACCTCCACCTTGGTGACATCGGTGCGAGACCCCAAAGCACGGATCCGGTGATCGTTATCGATGTCGAACTGGCGACATGCCAGGACAACGCGTATGCCGCTCACGGACAACGCTTCCCCGATGAGATCCATGACGACATCGAAGCTCTCCGGCATACGACCGGAAGCGAGACTCACAGCGTCGAGCTGGTCAATAACTAGGTAGGCGGCGCGATTGTCGGCCGCCAACGCCAAGGCGACCGCCGGCGAGGTTTCGATCCCGAGCTGGCGACCAATGTCGGCAGTCGACGCGAACGGGTCAAGTCGGTCCAACCGCAGCGCAAGGACCTCGGCGCCGGCCGATCCAAGCGAGGCGACAGTCTGTTCCAGGACGGAACTCTTACCGCCGCCAGCTGTACCTGCGACGAGCCCGATTCGGCCCAGATCGAGAGCCTCGATCAGTTGAATGGCCTCCGCGCGCTCAATCGGCGGTTGCAGGAGTTCACGCTGAACGGACTGGCGCCAGCTGTTGGTGATCGCCAGCACCTGCTCATGCGCCGTCTGATGCGATCCTCGTGCCAGCGGCTTGACGCCCTGTTCGCCAAGCAGGGCCAGCAGTTCAGTTCGTGTCAGACGCGTGCCAAGGTTGTCGAGAAGGATGTCACCAACGGCAAGCGAAGTTAGGTGACCGCTAGCGCCACTGAGGTGACACTCGGCGAGCATGCTGTTCATGCGGATGATGTCGTACTCGTCTTGAACCGAGAACCACATTCCGCGAAGCGTCTCCCAAGCCGCCTGGGGACTCCCCAAGACCTCCGCTGCCGTCAGCTGGTCAAAGACGGCCGACAGCTCGCCGGTCAGCCAGGAGTCGGTGAACGTTGCTAGGTCTGCCGACTTGCGCGCGCGTTCGGACAACTCTTGCAACGGCCGACAGGGAACGAGGGACACAAAGTGGTAGCGCCGGCCTGCCGCCACGTGCTTCGTCGCCGCCTCGAAAATCTTCAGATCCGCCAGCGCCTTAACAGTCCAGCTGTTGCTGTTGCCGTTCTGACGCTTCAACTGATGCGCCTCGGTGGCGAGCCCGGTGTCGTAGGTGAACTCCGAGCCTTTGCCAACGTCAGGATCGATGTCCTCAGCGGTCAACGACCGCCGGTCGTCGAGGATGCAGTACAGGGCGTGGCGGATAGCCCATGCCAGCTCGTACTTGTTGCCGAGCTTGTCTGTCTCACCACCGGGCCTGGGTGACACATCGACCCCACGATCATTTCAACTGGCTCGAACGGCTAGCGCGATATCGAGCGCAGACTAGTCGACCGGCGTGATGGGCGCTGGAAGGACGTGTGAACTGTCACCTGTTCGTGCGGACTGCTGCACCGGTCGGTGTCATCTTGCGAGTGCGCGGGTAATGCCACCACGTCACGTGACTTGATCCACGCAGACCTAAGGGTGCGTCATACCGGCACCCCTCTGTTGTCAAGATGCCGGATTCGGCTCCTTGGAT
>CAYRLV010000715.1:0-1821 GCA_964425155.1 uncultured Ornithinicoccus sp.
GCGAGGTTGTCAACCGCACCTCGTCACAGGCTTGCCCGCCGGGGGCAGGGGAGGCAGGAAGGCGCCCGGCCCGGCATACCGGGCGACCGCGGGGTGCGCGGGTCGGCTGGGTGCACATGGCAGGATGAGTCTCCGTGACGGCAACGATCCTCGACGGCAAGGCCACTCTCGCGACGATCAAGGACGAGCTGAAGGTTCGCGTCTCCGCCCTGCGCGACCGCGGAGTGGTGCCGGGGCTCGGCACCGTGCTCGTCGGCGACGACCCGGGCAGCCGGTGGTACGTCAACGCCAAGCACAAGGACTGCGCCGAGATCGGGGTCGAGAGCATCCGACGCGACCTGCCGGCCACCGCCACGCAGCAGGAGGTCGAGGCGGTCGTCGACGAGCTCAACGCCGACCCCGGCTGCACCGGCTTCCTGGTCCAGCAGCCCACCGGGCTCGACGAGTTCGCGCTGCTGTCCCGGGTCGACCCGGACAAGGACGTGGACGGGCTGCACCCGGTCAACCTCGGCAAGCTCGTCCTCGGCGAGAGCGGGTCGCTGCCCTGCACCCCGAAGGGGATCATCGAGCTGCTCCGCCGGTATGACGTGCCGATCGCCGGAGCGCACGCGGTGGTCATCGGCCGCGGGATCACCGTGGGCCGGCCGCTCGGTCTGCTTCTGACGCGCAAGAGCGAGAACGCCACGGCCACGCTGTGCCACACCGGGACCCGCGATCTGGCGGGCCTGGTCCGGCAGGCCGACATCGTCGTCGCCGCCGCGGGGCGGCCGGGCATCGTCACGCCCGACATGGTGCGGCCGGGTGCCGCGGTGCTGGACGTGGGCGTCTCCCGCGTCGACGGCAAGGTGACCGGTGACGTCGCGGCAGGCGTCGCGGACGTGGCCGGGTGGCTGTCACCCAACCCCGGTGGCGTCGGGCCGATGACCCGGGCGATGCTGCTCACCAACGTCGTCGAGGCTGCCGAGCGCCGGCCCCAACGTGAGTGACCGGCCGCTCGGGGTCTGGTGGATCCTCGCCGCCGGCCTGATCCTGGGGCTGGTCCTCGTGGCGGACGACCACCTGCGCCGGGGCGGCTACGTGATGGCCGGCGCGCTGGTGCTCGCCGCGGTGCTCCGGCTGGTGCTGCCGAAGGCGGCGGCCGGCAGCCTGGCCGTGCGGTCCCGCGGGACCGACGTCGTCGTGATGCTGGCCCTGGCGGCGGTGCTGGCCACGGTGGTCAGCGTGCTCGACATGCGGCCGCGGGGACCGGGGTCGGTCAACGGGCTGGCCCTGCGGGTGGAGACGGCCACCACCACGCCGGCCGGCAACGCCGCAGGGGCCCCGACCGGCACGTCACAGCTGGTCGAGGCCCCTGTCGGGTGGAGCGGCTGAGGACTACTTCTTCAGCAACCCGAGCTTGTCGACCGCGTCCCGCTCGGCCTCGAGTCGGGCGGCGGAGGCCATGATGCGTTCCGTGGAGAAGTCGTTCAGCTCGAGGCCCTGGACGATCGCGTAGGCACCGTCCTGCACCGTGCAGGGGAACGAGGAGATGATGCCCTCCGGCACCCCGTAGGACCCGTCGGACGGGACGGACATCGACACGACCTCCCCGCCGGTGCCGAGGGCCCAGTCGTGCATGTGGTCGATGGTCGCGCTCGCGGCCGAGGCGGCCGAGGAGGCACCGCGGGCCTTGATGATCGCGCCGCCCCGCTTGGCGACAGTCGGGATGTACTCGTCCTTGATCCAGGCCTCGTCGACCTGCTCGGCCGCGGTCCTGCCGCCGACCGTCGTGTTGTACAGGTCGGGGTACATCGAGTCGTCGTGGTTGCCCCAGATGGCCAG
>CAYRLV010000716.1:0-1813 GCA_964425155.1 uncultured Ornithinicoccus sp.
GAGGCCCAGACCTCCATGCCGCGGGAGCGTCCGAGCAGGTATCCGACGTCGCTGGCCCGGGCGCTGGTGAGGCTGGGCCGCAGGGTCGTGCTCCGTGCGAGGAGGGCCTTCTTGGATGCCACGGTGGCTACGTCGGTCCGGGTCGCGACTCCGACCAGTCGGCGCGGGTCGTGCCGGGTCTTGTGGCGCAGTGAGTCGACCTTTCGCCAAGCCAAGAAACCCGTCGCGAGGAGCGTGGCGACGAGTACGGCGAGGACAGTCCAGTAGGCCAAGGGTGAGATGTCTGCTCCGAAGACGCGGCCCGGGTCGGCCGGGTCACCGAGCACTCGGATGCCGGATGCCCAGTCGGCGGTGGGTTGGCCAGTTCTGCTTACCCAAGCGGTGAGTGCCGCAGCACCACGGAGCAGCGCTGCAGCGGCGCCGGCGACTCCGATGGCGATGAGTGCGAGGTTGACGAGGGTGTCGTCGACCGGGCGGGCCGCGGTGGTCACGAGGCGTCCCGTTCAGATGCGTCGCTTTCGTCAGGGGAGGGGCGGGTTGCACCGGACACCTTTCCAACGAGCACGACATCGCCTGCCGTGCGGTCGAGTAGCGCCACGGGAAGGTGCAGGTCGAGTGTGCCGTCGGAGTTGCTGGTGGTGGTGTGCACGACGATCGCGACGAAGACCTGCTCTTTGGATTGGAAGCCTTCGCCGGTCAGTGAGCCTGCCCGCACGTTCACGATTGGCTGGCCGTCGTGGGTGCTCCGTGCGTGGGTGACCGGCTCCGACGCCGGGCTGGGCGTGGCTGTCGGTTCGAGCGTGTGGAAGTCGGTGAAAACCTTCCCGTCGGGTTCGTGGATCTCGACGCGCAGCGCTGATTCCTGTTCGGTGGCGATGCGGTCCAGGAGCGGTCGCAGCTCGCCGCGCGAGCGCGCCGACGCTTCATCAGCGAGCGGTTGGTCATCGACGGTGACGCTCAAGGATCCTGTGTCGTCGACAGCGACGCGGACCAGGGGCAGGACGACGGGGATCCGTGGCCGTGATGTGGAGCGGCGGTAGGCGGTTGCTGGGTTCAGCAGGCTCATAGTCTGACCACCTGCGGTTCGACGACCGGCTGTTGCTGGCGCACCGGCGCCGTAGGGACGGCGGCGGAGCGGTCGAGGCCTGGCGGGTCACCGTTGCCGATCTGTGCGGTGTCGAGTTGGTCGAGGACGCGGACGGCGGTGGTGCGGACTCGTTCGGCTGTGGACTGGATGACCTCGACCGGGTCGCTGCCTGGAATGCTGCTGGCCCAGCTCGACACGTACGGGATCGTGTAGGCGCTGGTGTCGAGGCCATGGGCGGCACCGATCATCAGGGCTACGGACTCGGCTTCGACTTCGGCGATGCCGCGGTGCAGCGCCGCGTCGCGGGTGGCGGTGTCGTCGCCGGTGCGGGCTTCGGGGGAGTGGAGCATGACGTGGCCGAGTTCGTGGGCGAGTGTCTTGACCTGGGCTGCTTCGTCCATGTCGCTACGGACACAGACCTCGTGGGTGGTGAAGTCGGTGATGCCGTTCGCGCCGCCGATCGTGTCGGCATCGGGGACCTGCTTGAGGGCGAACCCGTGGGCTTCGACTTGGGCGGCGAGTCCCTCCCAAAGCCCGAGCGGTGCTTGCCCGGACAACAGGGTTGGTGCCGGTGGTTCGGGGATCGGCTCACCGTCGGTCTGCGTCACGTCCCACACGTACGCGGGTCGGAGCCCGACCAGCTTGGTGCGGGTTGTCTCGCCGGGTTGGGAGCGTTCGCCGCGGCCCAGACGCCGCCATGACTCGGCACTGTTGGGGGTGCGGGAG
>CAYRLV010000717.1:0-1812 GCA_964425155.1 uncultured Ornithinicoccus sp.
TGCAAGACGACCAGGGGGCAGATGCCGGTGCCGCCGCCTTCGGACATCAGCGAAGTCAGCGACGGCAGGGGATAGTTGGCGGCTTCGTCGAGGATGACCGACAGGGGCGGGTCGAGCCGGGCGCCGGGAGACGAAGCGGCCAGACGGCGCGCGGCCTCGATGACGTCTTCGACAAAGGCGCCGACCAGCCCAACGGTGGCGACGGCCCCGGTGGAGGTACCCAGCAGGTAGATCGTTCCAGCCGAGCGCAGGAACCTCTCGGGGTCGAATTCTTCACCGGGCCCGGGGGAGACGTTGTCGAGGACGCGGGGGTCTGCCAGCGCGGCGAACGCGATGCCGACCATGGCCCAGATCGAGTCGCGTTGCTTGGTTTCGGCGGACACGATCGCCTCGAGCGCCTGGTCCCATGCGGTCCCGGCGTTGGGGTGGTCGGCCAGGATCAGGACGGCTTCGCGGGCCGCCACGGCCGACAGTGACCACCGGTAGAGGTCGGCTGAGGACCTGCCGCCGAGCGCGGCGGCGTGCAGCAGGCAGCGGACGGCCTGCTCGGTCGAGGACTGCCAGAAGTTCGCGTCGGTGGTCCCCGCCGCTACTCGGGTGGTGAGCGCCTTGGCCCGCACCAACGCGGTCTGGGGGTCCTCGCAGCCGCGGATCGGGGACCACCGCGTCGCCGACGGTATGCCGGGTGCCAGCCGTTGCGGGTCGAACACCGCCACCGGGCCGGTCGCCTGCCGCGCCCGCAACGTCGCGGTCAGGTTGTCGGGGCGGGTGCTGGTCGTCAGCACCGCGCCGGGGGCCTCGAGGATCATCGGGATCACCACGTGCAGGCCCTTGCCGGACCGGGGCGGGCCGAGCAGCACCATCGAGTCCTCCACCGACGCGAAACAGTCCACGCCACGGGACCGGCCCAAGCGGTGTCCGAGATCGGACGGCGCCGCGTGGCGAAGGGACGGGCGCAACGTGCTGCGCTTGCGCAGCAGCGTCTTGCGACCGGCGGCGGTGGTGACGTCGCGGCGGTCGGCGACGCCGTCGAGCCGTCGTGGATCGCCCGACCGTTCCTTGCGGGTCCTCGCGTGCAGCCGCCAGGTCACCAAGGCGAGCGCGGCGACGAGGATGGCTACGGCAAGGGTGCAGCCCCAGTAGGCGGCAGGGTCTCCGACCGGTGCGCCCCAGGCCCGCTCGGGTGCGGCGGGGTGGGTGAGGGCCAGCACCGGGATCAGTGGCCCGGCGTGGGGGAGCCGGTGCCCGGTGAGGGCTGCGGACAGGGCCGCGCCGGCCCACATGACCGTCACGGTGGCCGCCAAAGACAGGATGGTCCAGGCGAGCTTCGCGTCGCTGGTCGAGGACCCTGGGCGGTCGTGCATCAGCCGGCCACGTCGAGGGTGACGGTGGGAGCGGGAGGCGCCGGCGCCGCATACTGGCGCTCCCGTCGCTGGCGGTCTTGGCGTGCGGCGAGGGCTCGCTCGACGCCGGGGACGCGTCCTCCGGTGGCGTGCTCGACGGGGCTGGCCGCGATGATCTCGCGGGCGGCAGTCGCCACGCGCTGGGTCGAGGCCCGCACGACATCGGCGCCATCCGGGCCCGCCCAGACCGCGACGTAGGGGAACGAGTAGTCGTCGGTGGACATGTGGTGGGCGTCGGCGACGATGAAGGCCACCGACTCGGCCTCGACCTCGATCGCGCCACGTGACGGACGAGGCCGGTCGCGGTAGGTCGCGGCGAGCGTGGCCGGCTCGTGCAGCAGGCAGTGCGCCAGCTCGTGGAGGGCGGTCTTGACACGCGCGGCCTCGTCCATGTCCGCGCGGACCTGCA
>CAYRLV010000718.1:0-1809 GCA_964425155.1 uncultured Ornithinicoccus sp.
AGCACCCCGACGGTGCCCTCCTCGATCTCGACGATCGAGGAGCGCCACCACCACAACCCGGCCAACAGGATGAACACGACCCCCAGGCCGAACGCGGGCAGGGCGATCCAGGAGGCGTCGCCGATCGCGGCGAAGACCCCGGTGAGGACCAGCCAGAGGGCCAACCACAACAGGACGGTCCAGCGAAGCCCTCGGTTGTCCTTGGGGATCACCACGGGGACCAGGGAGCCGTTGTCACCCCCACGCAGCAGGCTGGCGATGTCGTTCCACGAGGCCAGGGCCTCCTTGATCGAGGACATGCCTCGGGTCATGGGCTGCTCAGACATGGGCCTCTCCCTCTCCCTCGGCCAGGTGGGACTGGATCTCCTCGGTCACCGACTCGTCGCTGACCGAGCGGCGGATCTCCTCGACCCGGTCCTTTCCGGGCATCTCCTGTTCCTCTGACGGCGGAACCGCTTCGGCCTTCTCGGGCTCCGGCTCGGCGAGCAGCTCCTCGATGTCCTGCTTGCGGCTCTCGATCCGCTCCGCGATCTGCTCCTTGCGAGTGCGCATCTGCTCCATGTCGGCGTCGCTGAACAGCTGCCGGTCGGACGTGCCGATCAGTTCGCCGGCGATCCGCAGGTAGTCGACGCCGTCCGCGTCGTGGCCGCCCACCCGGACGATCTGCGGCAGGCTTCCGGCGACCGACTCGAGCTTGTCGAGCACGTCCTGCTGGAAGCGGTAGTCGAGGATCTCGGGTGCCTCGGCCGCACTCATCGCGCGGATGTCGAGGGCCTGCGCCTCGAGCAGCGCGGCGTTGGCGTTGGCCGTGCTCTCGGCCTCCACGAACCGCTGCCGCGCGAGTGCCTGGGCCCGGTTGGTCTCCCGCTCCAGGGCGGTGTCCATCTGCGCCTGGTAGCGGGAGATGTCCGCCTGGATCGCCGAGAGCGTCTCGCCGAGCGACGCGAGGTCCTTGTTGAGGTCACCCTCGTTCTGCTCCTTGCGCAGCTGCAGCTCGTACTCGTAGGTGTAGGCCTCCTTGGCCACCCGCACCATCTCGGGCGCGGCGAGGTCCATCCGGTACTCCTGGTTGGAGGGCTCGGCGTGCGTGATGTTGGCGTGGGTGAGCTCGACCGCCGGCTGGAACTGCCGGTTGAGCTGGTCCAGCAGCGGCTGGGTGCTCTCGCCGACGAGGTCGTAGATGCCGGCCGCCTCCTGCTCGTAGATCAGGCTGCGCGTGGTCTCCGAGATGGCGTTGTTGAGCTTGTCCTGGAAGCCCTGCACCGCGCCGAGGACGAAGATGAACTCCCGCGGGTTGGCGATGCGGAACTGCAGGAACAGGTCGACCGACGCCTGCACGCCGCTCTTGGTCGGAGCCTCCCGGATCGGGGCGTTGAACGGGTAGGACCGGGTCGTGTTCACGATGTAGGAGACGCGCTTCCACGGGTTGAACAGCGTCACCAGGCCGGGTCCGACCTCGGCCTCGACCTTGCCGAAGCGGGAGATCAGCGCCTGGCAGCCGTCCGGCACCATGACCATGCCCTGGCGCCACCACATGAAGGCGGCGATGGCCACCACGATGACCCAGTAGTGCGGCCCGAACAGCGCCCAGGTGACGCCGTCGAAGGGCAGCGTCACCACGGCCCCGGCCACGCCCACGATGATGAGGAAGATGACCGGCAGCATGCTGCTGAGCCGCCGGCCCTTGGGCATGATCATCGGGGTGATGACGTGCACCGGTCCGTGCGGCGTCATCTCGTAGACGCTGCGGTTGAGCACTTCCTGCGCGTTGCTCAGGGAGGTGGACTGCTGGTTGATCCGGGTCCCCGT
>CAYRLV010000719.1:0-1806 GCA_964425155.1 uncultured Ornithinicoccus sp.
CCCGGCACGTGGCGACGCTCAACGGCACGCTCGGCACGACGCGGTGGATCGTGGCCATCCTCGAGAACCACCAGCGGGCCGACGGGTCGGTCGTGGTGCCCGAGGCGTTGCGGCCCTACGTCGGGCTGGACGTGCTGCGTCCGGCCTGACGGTGCCTGCAGCCCACGAGCGGCACACTTTCCGACGAGCGGCACAGGTAGAGGTGTGCCACTCGTCGGCAGCTGTGCCACTCGTCGGGTGACCGGACCGCATAGGGTGCTTCCGTGACTCCTCGGGACCTCGCGTTGGTGGCGCTCGACGTCGACGGCACGACGATCCACCATGACGGCACCATGTCGCCGGCCGTGCGGGACGCGGTGCGCGCGGTGGCCAAGGAAGGACACCACGTCGTGATCGCGACCGGGCGGTCCGTCGTCGCCACCATGCCGATCCTCGAACGGCTCGACCTGTCAGCGGGATTCGCGGTGTGCTCCAACGGCGCCATCACCGTCGGGATCGACCCGGCCCAGCCGGATGGCTACGAGCTGCTGGAGACCGTGACCTTCGACCCGGCCCCGGCGCTCACCCTGCTACGCAACGCCTGGCCGGACGCGGTCGTGGCGGTCGAGGAGGTGGGTGTCGGCTTCAAGCTCAGCGCGCCCTTTCCCGGTGACGAGCTGCAGGGCGAGCTCACGATCGTGCCGTGGGACGAGTTGATCTCCCAGCCCGCGACGCGCGTCACCTTTCGCAGCCCCACCGGCACCTCCGAGGACTTCATGGAGCTGGTCGAACGGATCGGCCTGCACGGCGTCAACTACGCCGTGGGCTTCACCGCCTGGCTCGACCTCAACCCCGAGGGCGTCTCGAAGGGGTCGGCCCTCGAACAGGTCCGTCGCCGGCTCGGTGTCGAACCGGCCCTGACCGTGGCCGTCGGCGACCAGCGCAACGACCTCGAGATGCTGCGCTGGGCGGCGCGCGGCGTGGCCATGGGCCAGGCCCCCGACGAGGTCAAGGCGGCCGCCGATGAAGTCACCGGGGACGTCGACGAGGACGGCCTGGTGCCGGTCCTGCGCTCCCTGTTGCGCTGAGCGCTGGTTGACGCCGGTCCCGATCTTCCCTACCGTCGTGCGACGTTCAGGGCCGCACCCGCGCGACCGCGGGTGCGGCACTGGGTGCGGCAGGTCGCCTTCGGGGGGTGGGCACGGGCCGCTGACTTCGCTACTCTGATTGTCGACAAAACTACAATCGAGGAGGACACGCCACTCGGCGGTCGAGGAGCCACGTACGGCTCCCGGCGCCGCTCGACCGAATGATCCGGCCAACTCAGCAGGGGCCGGGCCCGTCCGAGCAGTCGTGTCAGGGCCAGGTCCCGCGTAGGAGGACCCGACCCATGGCATCCAATCCCAACTCACCGACGGCTGATCCGTCGCCCACCGACGAAGCCCCACCTCCCGAGGTCCTGCGTCGTGCGGTCGTCGCGTCCGCGATGGGGAACGCCACCGAGTGGTTCGACTACGGCGTCTACGCCTACGTCGCGACCGAGATCGGGGCCAACTTCTTCCCCGGTGAACACGAGTCGCTCGGTGCTCTGCTCGGCTTCGCCGTCTCCTTCGTGCTGCGACCGCTCGGCGGTATCGTCTGGGGGCCGTTGGGTGACAAGCTCGGACGCTCCACCGTCCTCGCCACCACGATCCTGCTGATGTGCTCGGCGACGTTCCTGGTGGGTTGCCTGCCGACCTACGACACGATCGGCTTCTGGGCACCCGTCCTGCTGATCGTCCTCCGCGTGGTGCAGGGCTTCTCGACCGGCGGTGAGTACGGCGGCGC
>CAYRLV010000720.1:0-1801 GCA_964425155.1 uncultured Ornithinicoccus sp.
CGGCTAGTCGTCCCGGCCCAGGTGCTCGACGTCCTTGATGTAGGTGCGACGACCGTAGATGGCCCGGTTGACGATCCAGGTGAGCGCCCAGAGCGCGACGCCGATCACGAACAGCCAGCCGGCGATCTGGTAGTCGTCGGTGTCCCTGCCGGACAGCGGTGTCACGAGGTAGGCGCACAGGAGCGCGCCGATGACCGGGATCACCGTGGGCGCCCGGAAGTGCTGGTGCTCCACCTTGTCCTTGCGCAGCACGAGCACGGCGATGTTGACCACGGTGAAGACCGCGAGCAGCAACAGGGAGGTCGTGCCGCCCAACGCCTCCAGGTCGGCGAAGTAGATCAGGCCGAAGGCGAGCAGCGTGGTGAAGATGATGGCGACCCACGGGGTCCGCCGGCCGGCGTGCACCTTGCCGAGCGGCCTGGGCAGCACGTCCTCCTGGGCCATGCCGTAGAGCAGCCGGGACGCCATCAGCATGTTGATGAGGGCGGAGTTGGCGACGGCGAACATGGTGATGAACGCGAAGATCCCGACCGGGAAGCCCGGCGCGCCCGCCTGCACCACCTTGAGCAGCGGCGCGTCACCCTCGCCGAGCTCCTTCACCGGCACCAGCACCACCGAGGAGATCGACACGAGGATGTAGATGACTCCCGTGATGGACAGCCCGATGAGCATGATCTTGGGGAAGATCCGGGAGGGCTCCTTGGTCTCCTCGGCCATGTTCACCGAGTCCTCGAAGCCCACCATCGCGAAGAACGCGAGGGCGGTGGCCGCCGTGACGGCATGGAAGCCGGACTCGCCGCCGGGGGTGCTGAAGTCGGTGAGCGGTGCTGCGTCTCCCTTGCCGCCGCCGATCGCCCAGACACCGATCGCGATGATGATCAGCAGGCCGGACAGCTCGACCAGGGTCAGCACGACGTTCGCCTTGACGCTCTCCCCCACGCCGCGGAAGTTCACCGCGGCGATCAGCGCCATGAACGCCAACGCGATCAGGAGCAGCCCGGCCCCACCCTCGGGCAGGTCGATGTGCGTCGCCTCGCCGAAGTTGCCGGCGAACGCCTTCGAGGCACTGGACGCGGAGGTCAGGCCGGAGCACATCACCGTGAAGCACACGATGAAGGTGATGAAGTGGATGCCGAACGCCTTGTGGGTGTAGACGGCGGCGCCACCCGCCTTCGGGTACTTGGTGACCAGCTCGAGGTAGCTGAAGGCCGTGAGCATGGCCACGATGAAGGCGCACAGGAACGGCAGCCAGACCGCGCCGCCGACCTCCTGAGCGACCTTTCCGGTCAGGGCGTAGACGCCGGTCCCGAGGATGTCCCCGACGATGAACAGCAGGAGCAGTCCTGGACCGATCGCACGCTTGAGTTCTGGTTGGCCGGAGCGCTCCTCGGCCGTCGCTGTCCCCTGGGCGTCACCCATGCGCCATACGGTGACCAAGGACGGGTCGGTTGTCCACCCCCCGGGCCGCCCACCCGGGTAAATTCTCGGTAGTCAGGCGTCGATGCGCTCCCGGTCGAGGGCGGTGGCGGACTCCACGATGAAGTCCTTCCGCGGCGCCACCTCACCGCCCATGAGCAGCTCGAAGACCTGCTCGGCCATCTCGGCGTCGCCGAGGGTGACCCGCCGCAGCGTCCGGTGCCGCGGGTCCATGGTCGTCTCGGCGAGCTGATCGGCGTCCATCTCGCCGAGCCCCTTGTAGCGCTGCAACGGCTGCTTGGTCTTCTTGCCCCGCTTGGTGAGCGAGGCGACCGTCTTGCGCATCTGCGCCTCGCTGTAGGTGTAGATCAGCTCGTTCTTCTTG
>CAYRLV010000721.1:0-1798 GCA_964425155.1 uncultured Ornithinicoccus sp.
CTGTCCATCTCGCTCGAGGACGCTCGGCTGCACGCCGGATGGCTGCAGGCCTCGGGTGAGCCGGGGCGCGGGTCGTGCTTCCGGCTCACCGTGCCCCGGCACCCGGGTGTGCCGATCGGCGAGTCGCCGCTCCCGATGGACCGGTCGACGTGAGACGGTTCCGGAGGCTGGCCGCAGCACTGGCGCTGCTCGTGTCGCTGCTCGGTCTCGCGGCCTGCGGCGGCCTCCCCTCGGAGAGCGAGGTCCGCACCGGGCTGCCCCTCGGCCCGGCCCCCGGCGAGCCCTTCCAGATCGACTACGACGGTCCCTCCCGGGGCGCCACCCAGAACGAGATCGTCCGCGGCTTCCTGCGGGCGGGCGCGGGTTTCGACAACGACCACGAGGTGGCCCGGGAGTTCCTCACCCCCAAGCTCGCCCAGAAATGGGAACCCGAGCGAGACGTCCTGGTCCACGCCGGGGAGACCAGCTTCAGGTTGCGGGACCGGGCTCCCGACAAGGTGACGGTGACCGTCAAGGCCGTGGCCACCGTCGACGAGCACGGCCGCTACACCGACCTGTCCGCCAGCGCCCGCCGGTCGGCGGGCTTCACCCTGCAGCGGGTGCAGGGGCAGTGGCGCATCTCGCAACTGCCCCGCGGATTCGGGCTCTGGCTCAGCGCGCTCGACTTCGAGCGGCTCTACGACGCGTTCGGCGTCAACTACGTCGACCCCACCACCCACGCGATGGTGCCGGACGTCCGGTGGTTCCCCACCGGTCCCGGCCTGCCGACCAGCCTGGCGCGCGCGCAGCTGGAGCCGATCCCCGCATACCTGCGGGGCGCGGTGGAGACCGGCGCGCCCCCCGGCACCCAGATGAACGTGGACGCCGTGGCGGTGGAGGACGGGGTGGCCACGGTCGACCTCACGGAGCGGGCCCGCGACGCCGACCTCGCGCACCGCAAGATGCTGTGGGCGCAGATGCTCACCACGCTCGACCAGTCGCCCTCGGTGCGCGCCGTCGCGATGGAGGTCAACGGGTCGCCGCTGGAGGTGCCGGGCGTCCCCGACGCGCCGACCGACCCGAGCGAGGTGGGCTACAGCCTCGTCCCACCCACGGACGCGCCCGCCCTGCTGCGTGAGGGCACCGAGCTCACCCGGGTCGACGCGACCCGGATCGACCTGCCGCAGGTCCACCCGAAACCGTCAACACCCCTGCCACAGGTACCGATCGGGTGGATCGACCTCGCGGCGTCCCCGAACGGCGAGCAGCTGGCCGCGATCGGTGGTGACCACAAGGACCTCGGCCGCTGGGAGGGCTCCACCTTCCACCTGCTGCCGCGCTTCGCCACGTCGCTGACCCAGCCGAGCTTCGGCCGGGAGCACGATCTCTGGGTCGCCGGGGAGGCCGACGGCCAAAGCCGGCTGTGGTACCTCGACACGCGCGACCCGCTGCGCGAGGCGGAGCCGCACGAGGTCAAGGTGCCCTGGCTCGGAAAGCGACAGATCGTCGACTTCCGGATGTCGCGCACCGACCAGCGCGCCGTCATCGTCATCCACGACCCCGAGACCGAGCAGGACCGGGTCGCCATCACCGCGGTCCGGCGTGACGGCAAGGGGCGGCCGACCGGCCTGACGCCACCGAAGCGGATCGGCTCGACGCTGCTGTCCGTCACCGACGTCGTCTGGATCTCCGACCGCTCGGTGGCCGTCCTCGGGCGCACCAGCACCAAGGAGCGCATCCGCCCGTTCGTGGTCGACATCGGCGGCCAGCTGACCCCGCTCAACCCCGTGGTCGGCGCCCGCTCGATCACCGCGACCGG
>CAYRLV010000722.1:0-1797 GCA_964425155.1 uncultured Ornithinicoccus sp.
GTTGCCGCGTTTGACGCATTCACACGCCTCGCAGAATGGCAACCCTGACAAGTCCACCTGTGGACAACGGTCGAGACCGGCTGTTGCGACGGCATACTCACTGGTGCTGCATGCCTCACCGGACCGTCTTGCAGGGGGACATCATGACCAGGCGACTCACCGCCATACTCGTTGCCGTGTGCGTCTCGGTGACGGCCGCCTGCACAGGCGACGCCAGTGCTGGCGCGCCGTCCAGCAGCGCGCCAGCGGTCGCCACGTCCGGCGCCAGCGCGCCCGCGGCGACCGCCACGGGGAAGCCGACACCCAAACCCAAGCCCAAGCCGAAGCCGCCGGCCGTCATGCCCATCCGCGTCGCCGACCAGGCTCCCATGTCGACACTGCGGAGCGTGACCAAGGAGATGCTGCGTCGCACCAGGAGATCCGCGTCCAACCCCGTGGGCAAACTGTCGCGACAGCAGGTAGATCGCGTCCGCCGCTCACTCGTCACCTATCTGGCTCAACAGCACGCTTATCGACAGCACCTGTGCGACTACCTCGCGCCGGACGAAGCCTCGCTCCAGATCTTCACGCCGAGACTGCGGGACTACGTCATGTACCCAGACGATGAGGACAAGGAGTGGGCGCAGTCAGTCAAGGATGTCTTCGCCGACCGAATTGCGAGCCAGGGCCGCAGCTGCGAGGACCTCCGATGGAAGGCTCCAGGATCTGTGGTCGGCCCCCAACGCCTGCGCTTCTCTCGAGGCAAGTATGGCGCCGACTTGACCGTGAGGTACGTCGGGTCGTTCGGGTACTACTTCGAGGATAGCCGCGGCCGACCCGAACTCCATTACTCGCAGTTCCGAGCCAAGATGTACATGAACGTCACCAAGTCGGGTGGGAAGATCGCCGCGCTCGATCAGGCCATCCACTTCCTCCGACGAGGATGGTTCGACGGCCCGCTCCCCCGCGGCTATGACGACATCATGTCCGGCCGTCACAAGGTGCCGAGGGCCACGGTTGCCGCCTGGCGTCAGGTCCAACGTGCAGTGAAGCGCACTTCGGCCTGGCCAGCTGCCAGGTGGGTCATCCACGACCAAGATCGCGATGCAGAGACAGGCAAGAAGGACCGCGATACGTTGCGCGCGACAGTCGCCTTCAGGGCCGGGTACGCGATCTTCGACGACCTCAAGCACCCCAGTCGCGGAGAGAGGATTTTCGACCACGGGAGGACCGACCTGAGCTGGCGCCAGCAGAAGCCCGATGTGCTTCCCGGCGAGTCCGTCCCGAAGGGAGCGGTGCACTGGCGTTCCTTTGATCCCACCAGTCGTTCGGATGGCGAGGAGTTCGACACATCACCCTTCGTCCCGCTCGAGATTCTCCGGCTCTCCACCAGCGCAGCGACACGGGACTGCACCAAGCGCGAGAGAGCGGCTCATGCCGCGCACTGCTTCGTGGTGCGCACACCGGCAAGCAACGCCGCCTACAGCAAGGGGATCGCCACCCGGTGGGGCTGGGGTGCGCTCACCGCGCGACACCCGTGGCTCGACTTCCGGGTTGGTGTCGATCGCAAGGGGCGCCTCGTGGCTCTGGCCCGCAGCACGAGGTACTACTTCTTGGGCGAGCCGTCCTATTCAGAGACCTGGCGTATGACGCTTTCACACTTCACGACGAAGGTGCCTCCACCCCCGAAGCGGCCAAGGGCGAACATGATTGCTCGCGACGGCACCTATTACCCCTGATGTCGACGATCGGTGACACTCACTCTGGTCCGCCACGCGGGGCAGAGCGGCATGCCGCACACACCCCACCCCCTGGCAC
>CAYRLV010000723.1:0-1795 GCA_964425155.1 uncultured Ornithinicoccus sp.
GGATCACCTGGCAGATCGCGTCGGCCTCGCGGATGTTGGCGAGGAACTTGTTGCCGAGCCCCTCCCCCTCCGAAGCCCCGCGCACGATGCCGGCGATGTCGACGAACGACACGGTCGCCGGCACGATCTTCTCGCTGGCGAACATCTCGCCGAGCACGCCGAGCCGACTGTCCGGAAGCGGGACGACGCCGACGTTGGGCTCGATCGTCGCGAAGGGATAGTTCGCCGCCAGGACGCTGTTCTTGGTGAGGGCGTTGAACATCGTGCTCTTGCCCACGTTGGGGAGCCCGACGATGCCGATGGTGAGTGCCACGAGGTCAGGAGTCTAGCGGGAGCCGACCCGTATGCCGTCCGCGCACCTGCGCGGGCCGGCCGCTGCCGCGCTGGAAGTTCCCCGACCGCTTGCTGGTTGACCGAGGCATGAACCACGCCGACAAGGGTGTGCGGCAGCTGCGGCTGGTCGTGCACGCCGAGGACTACGACGAGGCGTTGCGCTTCTTCCGCGACGTGATGGGCATGCCCGAGCAGGAGGCCTACAGCGGTGACGCGGGGGCGGAGGTCACGATCCTCGACGCCGGGCGCGCGACCCTCGAGATCGCCAACACCGCACAGGTCGAGATGATCGACGACGTCGAGGTGGGGCGCCGGGTGGCCCCGCACCTGCGGGTCGCGCTCGAGGTCGAGGACGCGGCGGCGGCCACGTCGCGAGCGATCGAGGCAGGCGCCGCCCCGGTCGCGCCACCCACCCGGACACCCTGGGACTCGCTCAACGCCCGGTTCGACGCGCCCGGCGAGGTGCACCTGACGCTGTTCCAGGAGCTCGGCGCCAAGAGCAGCGCTCGCTCGTAGGCGGTCCCGCCGCCCACCGGGAACCGTGTGGCAACCGGGCGCGGCGGGCGGTTATCGTGGCCTCGTCATCGCGACGAGGGAGACCAAGTAGTCGCGGGACCTCGTCGAGCAGAGAGCCGCCGGTAGCTGGGAAGGCGGTCGGCGAACCCGCGTCGAAGACACCTCCCGAGCGCTGACCGGCTGGCCGTCGTATCGGCCGCGCGAGGCCGGCACACTCCCGTGCCGGCGAAGGTGTGGTGGCACCGCGAACTTGCCCTCCGCCCACACCTCCAGGGCCTGGAAACTGCCTGGAGGTGAACATGAGCACGACAACCGTCCCCCGGACCCTGGCGACCGAGCTGCCCTCGGCGCCACCCGGCTCCCCCGTCCGCGTCAGCGGCTGGATCCATCGTCGCCGGCGCCTGGCGTCGGTGACCTTCCTCGTGGTGCGCGACCGCACCGGCCTCGCCCAGGTCGTGGTCCGCGACCCCGACGTCCTGGCCGAGCTCGAGCAGCTCGGCGAGGAGACCGTGGTCGAGGTCACCGGCACCGCCACCGCCAACCCGAGCGCACCCGGTGGTGTGGAGGTCACCGAGCCCACCCTGCGCGCTCTCTCGGAGCCCGCGGCCACGCCCCCGGTCGAGCTCTGGCGACCCGGCCTCGCCGCCGGTCTGCCGACCCTGCTCGACCACGCCACGGTCACCTGGCGGCACCCCGCGCAGAAGGCGAAGTGGCAGCTGGCCGCGGCCTCGGTCCACGGCTTCCGGGAGGCGCTGGACGCCCTCGACTTCACCGAGGTCGCCAGCCCGAAGTTCGTCGCGTCGGCCACGGAGTCGGGGGCGAACGTCTTCGAGGTCGACTACTTCGGGCGGCCGGCCTACCTGGCCCAGTCACCGCAGTTCTACAAGCAGATGCTCGTCGGGGTCTTCGAGCGCGTGTATGAGGTGGGTCCGGTGTTCCGCGCCGA
>CAYRLV010000724.1:0-1792 GCA_964425155.1 uncultured Ornithinicoccus sp.
ACTCCGACGAGATGGCCGGCACCCTCGAGCTCGCCCTGGCGGTCGGGGTCAAGCTCGACCACGTCCGTGCCCTCATCACTCGCCTCAACGCCGACTGGGACCTGGTCGAGGGACACGTGGTGGCCGGGGGCCGACCGCCCGAGGCGACCTTGCCCGACCCGGAGGCCCTGCTCGCCGAGGCCGAGCGGCTGGCTGGTCTGGCGCAGCTGTGCACCGCGGAGGACGACAAGTTCCTCCCCTGCCTGACCGCGCTGGCCGACTGGGCCGACGAGTTCAGCACGGTCGGGCAGGACACCTCGGCCCGGCTCGGCCTGCTGCGGGGCGCGGCCGCCCTCCGGTTCACCAACGGCCGCAAGGCCAACTGGGGCGACCGCCTCGCCGAGATCAGGGACGACTGCAAGCAGTGGCAGCAGGAGGCGGCGAGCCTGGTCGGCCAGGTGGTCGAGGGGGTGCTGCGCTCGCTGGTGCACTGGTGCGGCATACGGGTGCTGGCCGCGGCGCAGGAGCGGCGGGCCGACGGGCGGCTCGAGTTCCACGACCTGCTGGTGCTGACCCGCGACCTGCTGCGTGACGACGCCGAGGTGCGTGCCGCGTTGCAGCAGCGCTACCAGCGGTTGCTGCTCGACGAGTTCCAGGACACCGACCCGATCCAGATCGAGATCGCCACCCGCATCGCCGGAGGCGCCGAGGCCGACGCGGAGCGCTGGGAGGAGGTCACCGTGCCGCCCGGGTCGCTGTTCGTCGTCGGCGACCCCAAGCAGTCCATCTACCGGTTCCGCCGGGCCGACATCGGGATGTACCTCCGCGCGCAACGGGTGCTCGGCGGCGAGGTCTCGCTCACCACGAACTTCCGCACCGTCGCCCCGATCCTGCAGTGGGTCAACGCGGTCTTCGGCGAGCTGATCAGCTTCGACGAGGAGAAGCAGCCGCACTACGTGCCGCTCGACCAGTACCGCGACGGGCCGACCGTCGGCGACGCGGTGACCGTGCTCGGGGCCGAGGAGCACGAGGGCAAGGTGCTGGCCGACGAGCTGCGCCGGCGCGAGGCGGCGGACGTGGTGCGCGCCCTCACCCGTGCGCTCGACGAGGGCTGGACCACCGAGGAACAGGTGCCGGCCGAGCAGCCCGGCGGCGAGCCGACGACCCGCTGGCGCCCGCTGCGACCCGGCGACATCACCGTGCTGCTCCCGGCGCGCACCTCGCTGCCCCACCTCGAGGACGCGCTGGACGCCGCCGGGGTGCTCTACCGCACCGAGTCCAGCTCGCTGGTCTACCACGGTGCCGAGGTGCGCGACCTGTTCGCCGCGGCCCGCGCGGTCGCCGACCCGTCCGACCCGTTCTCGCTCGTCACGGCGTTGCGCTCACCGCTGTTCGGGTGCGGCGACGACGACCTGTGGACCTGGAAGCGGGCGCGCGGCACGTTCCACCTGCTGGCTCCGCTGCCCGAGGGGATGGAGGGCCATCCCGTCGGCCTGGCGATCGCCTACCTGAGCCGGCTGCACCGACGCTCCCGCTGGATGACGCCGAGCGAGGTGCTGGGGGCGCTGGCGACCGACCGGCGGATGTTCGAGGCGGCGGTCGCCGGGCCGCGTGCCCGCGACAGCTGGCGCCGGCTGCGGTTCGTCATCGACCAGGCCAGGGCGTGGTCGGAGGTGGAGCACGGCGGGCTGCGCTCCTACCTCGCCTGGGCCGCGGCGCAGGCGTCCGAGGGGTCGCGGGTCGCCGAGGCGGTCCTGCCCGAGACCGACGCCGACTCGGTGCGGGTCATGACGGTGCACGCGGCCAAGGGGCT
>CAYRLV010000725.1:0-1783 GCA_964425155.1 uncultured Ornithinicoccus sp.
GCCTGCTGGGCGTAGGTGAAGAACTCCGCGCTGTCCTTGACCGCGATGCCCTCGGTGATGACCACGACGAGGGGCATCTTGGCGTCGACCGCCTCGACGACGGCGGCCTTGGCGAACTTCGCGGGGACGAAGATGACCGAGACGTCGGCGCCGGTGGCCTCGGTGGCCTCGGCGACCGACCCGAAGACGGGCACGGAGACGCCGTCCTCGAACTCGACCTTCTGGCCGCCCTTGCCCGGGGTGACGCCCCCGACGATGGTGGTGCCGGAGGTGAGCATCCGCTGGGTGTGCTTCTTGCCCTCCGAGCCGGTCATGCCCTGGACGATGACCTTGGAGTCGGCAGTGAGGAAGATGGCCATGAGTGGATGCCCTTTCAGTTCGCGGCCGAAGCCAGCTCGGCAGCCTTGCGGGCCGCGCCGTCCATGGTCTGTTCGATCGAGACGAGGGGGTGGGCCGCCTCGGCGAGGATGCGCCGGCCCTCCTCGACGTTGTTGCCGTCCAGCCGCACGACCAGCGGCTTGGTCGCCTCGTCGCCCAGCGCGTTGAGGGCGCCGACGATGCCGTTGGCGACCGCGTCGCACGCGGTGATCCCGCCGAAGACGTTGACGAACACGCTCTTCACCTGCTCGTCGCCGAGGATGATCTGCAGGCCGTTGGCCATCACCTCGGCGGAGGCGCCTCCGCCGATGTCGAGGAAGTTGGCCGGTTTGGGCTCGCCGGCGAACTGCTCACCGGCGTAGGCGACGACGTCCAGCGTCGACATGACCAGTCCGGCGCCGTTGCCGATGATGCCGACCGAGCCGTCCAGCTTGACGTAGTTGAGGCCCTTCTCCTTGGCGGCGGCCTCGAGCGGGTCGGCGGCCGCGCTGTCCTCGAACTGCGCGTGGTCGGGGTGCCGGAAGGCCGCGTTGTCGTCGAGCGTCACCTTGCCGTCCAGCGCGATGACCTGGCCGTCCTCGGTCTTGACCAGCGGGTTGACCTCGACGAGGGTCGCGTCCTCGTCCCGGTAGACCTCCCACAGCTTCTGGAACACCTCGACCAGCTGCGGCTTCAGGTCGTCCCCGAACCCGGCCGCGTCGGCGATCTCGGCGGCCTTGGCCGCGTCGATGCCGACCAGCGGGTCGACCTGGACCCGGGCCAGCGCCTCGGGCCGCTCGACCGCGAGCTGCTCGATCTCGACACCGCCCTCTTTGCTGCACATCGCCAGGTAGGAGCGGTTGGCCCGGTCCAGCAGCACGGAGAAGTAGTACTCCTCGGCGATCTGCGCGCCCTGCGCGATCATCACCCGGTGCACCGTGTGGCCCTTGATGTCCATCCCCAGGATCGACTCGGCGTGGGTGCGGACCTCCTCCGGCGTCTTGGCCACCTTCACGCCGCCGGCCTTGCCCCGCCCGCCGGTCTTGACCTGGGCCTTGACGACGACCACGCCACCGCTGTCGGCGCCGATCCGCTCGGCGGCCGCCGAGGCCTCGTCCACCGTCGTGGCGACGGCGCCGGCCAGGACCGGGACTCCGTGCGCCTCGAACAGGTCACGCGCTTGGTACTCGAAAAGATCCACGAGCGAATCCGTCCTGTCGAAGAGATGGTCGGTCGGGAGCCTAGTCCGCACGGCGACGGAGCGGGAGGCTCGGGTCCCCGTGCGGGAGAACTGCGAGGCATCTCACGCCCACCCGCCCCCGAACGACCCCCGCCCCTCGTGGCGAATGGTTGTTGGATGTGCGCGAAATTTCGCACTCAACTCCAACAACCATTCGCAGCGGGACGTGGGGGTTGGGGGCCGACG
>CAYRLV010000726.1:0-1779 GCA_964425155.1 uncultured Ornithinicoccus sp.
TTGTTGGACTTGCGCGGGGAAACCGCCTCAAGTCCAACAACCATTCGCAGCGGGTCGCAGGGGTGGGCCGGGCTCGCCGGGAGCGCCTCAGGGCCAGCTTCGCTCCGTCGGGCCTTGCTCCTCACGTGGCGTGAGGTCCTAGCGTCTGCCCCATGGCAGACCTGCAGATCGGCGACGTGGCCCGGCTGACCGGCCTCACCGAGCGCACGCTCCGCTACTACGAGGAGCTCGGGCTGGTCGACCCGCCCCGTGACTCCGGCGGCCGTCGCCGCTACGACACCGCCGCCCTGGGGCGTCTCTACCGCGTGCGGCTGCTGCGCGAGCTCGGCACCCCCGTCGCCGAGCTCGACCCGGATGACGCCGACCTGCGCGAGGCCACCCGGGAGCACCTGGCCGAGCTGGACCGCCGGATGGCCGAGCTCGCGCGGACCCGTGAACGGGTGCGGGCCGTCGAGGAGCGGTTGCTTGCCGGCTCGGCGCCCACCGACGCCGCCTTGCTCGACCTGCTGTCGGGGATGCCGGGCGACGAGCCCGCGCTCACCCGCCGGATCACGCTGCTCGCCTATCGCGACCTCGCCGCAGCGCACGCCTGGCTGGTGGACGTGCTCGGCCTTGGCGCGGGCCGCCTCGAGATCGAGGACGGCAGGGCGGTGCACGGCGAGGTCTACGCGGGGGACGGGGTGGTGTGGCTGCACCGGGAGGCGCCCGAACACGGCCTGGTGCCGCCGCTCGCGACCGGCGGCCTGACCACGGCCTCCCTCGCCGTGCACGTGGACGACGTCGACGCCCACTGTGCGCGGGCCCGGGCCGCCGGAGCCGAGGTAGTGCACGAGCCGATGGACCAGCCGTACGGCTACCGCGAGTACAGCGTGCGTGACCTCGAGGGCCACCTGTGGTCCTTCCAACAACCGCTGCCCCCGGCCGTGACCGGGGCAACCCGTCCCGAGGAGAACCCATGAGTGAGCTGACCCCCTACCTGTGCGTGGCCGACAGCCGGGCCGCGATCACCTGGTACGTCGACGTTCTCGGCGCCGAGGTCGTCTACGAGCCGATCGTCATGGACGACGGGCGGATCGGTCACTGCGAGCTTGCCGTGGACGGCGCCCGGTGGATGATGTCCGACCAGTTCGACTCCGCCGGGGTGGCCGCGCCGGACCCCGACCGCGGTGCCGACGTGTCTCTCCACCTGACCGTCGCCGACGTGGACGCGGTGGCTGCGCGCGTGGTCGCGGCAGGAACGCTGATGGCGCGCGGCCCCGAGGACAGTCCTCCGGCGGGCCGGGTCGCGGTGTTCACCGACCCGTTCGGGCACCGCTGGTTGCTGAACCAGCCCGCCTGAGGCGGCCGGAGCAGGGGCCAGCGGCGGTGGACCTGGCTCCGCGCACTCGGGGGAGGGGACGTCATACGCTCAGCGCATGTCCGTGGTGAAGATCAACGCCCTGTCCGTCCCGCCGGAGGCGGCCCCCGAGCTCGAGCGGCGTTTCGCCGCGCGCGCCGGCGTCGTCGAGGAGTCACCCGGCTTCCTCGGCTTCCAGCTGTTGCGCCCGGTGCGCGGCGACGACCGCTACTTCGTCGTGACCCACTGGGCGGACGACGCCGCGTTCGAGGCCTGGCGGGACGGTACGGCCCGGGCGGCGCACCGGGGCGAGCACGGCAAGCCCGTCTTCGCCGACGCCGAGCTGCTCGAGTTCGAGGTCGTCCTCGACGTCGGATAGGCGTCATGCCACGAGGGGCACAGTTGGGCACGAGGGGCACAGTCGGGCACGAGGGGCACAGTTG
>CAYRLV010000727.1:0-1778 GCA_964425155.1 uncultured Ornithinicoccus sp.
GATTCTCCTGGTGACGAGCCGGCGGGTGCCGGCGGCGGTGGTCCACACCGCGACGAGGGCGGCGACCGGGGTCGCCACGAGGTAGGTCAGCCCGAGCCAGGCGTGGCCGGAGGTGAGCAGACCGTGGCTGTCGACGGCGTAGGTGGAAAAGGTCGTGAAGCCGCCGAGCACGCCGGTCGCGAGGAACGGGCGAGCCAGCGGGTGCCAGGTGCCGACCTCCGACACCAGCACGAGCAGGACGCCGATCGCCGCGCAGCCCACCAGGTTGACCAGGAAGACGGTGACCGGGAAGGTGCCCGGCGCCGTGGGCCACAGCAGCCCGGCCAGGTGGCGCAGCAGCGCGCCGATCGCACCGCCGGCCGCCACGACGCCGACGGCCGTCAGCGTGCGCCGCGCCTGGCTGCGGCGCCGGGCCCGCAGCCGGGCTCGCGCCACGGACCGCCTGGCCTCCTGTGTGGACATGCCCACTCCCCATCCGGACAGGGGCGCCGCGCCGGGCACCCTCGATCGACAGACAGGGACCGTTGGCCACCCGTGGGCGGCAGTTGGGTCCGGCGGGCCCCACCGCCGGTCGTGCGGCACCAGCCTAGCGCCGGGGCGCCTCCCGCTCGGCGAGGACCTCCACCAGCTCGGCGAGCGACGCGATGACCCGTATGCCGTGTGCGCGAGCCCGCTCGTCGTCCGCGGCTCGGCGGTGCTCCCGCCGCGCCTGCCCGGTGCCGTCCTCCCGACGCAGCCACACGCCGGTCAGCCCCGCCGCAGCGGCGCCGAGGGCGTCGATCTCCAGGTGGTCCCCCGCATACACGGTCTGCGCGGGCTCGGATCCCAGGAGGGCGCAGGCGTGCTCGAAGACCCTCGGGTCCGGTTTGCCGAAACCGAGGCTGTCCGTCGTGACCACCAGGGCGAAGTCGTCGGCCAGCCGGGTGAGCTCCAGCTTGTGCGCCGTGGCGGCGGAGTCGGAGTTGGTGACGGCGCCTACGCGCACACCCGCTGCAGCCAGGGCGTCCAGCGCGGGCCGCACGTCCGCGAAGGCGCGCAGGCACGTGGCATAGGCCGGCGCGTAGGCCTGCTCGAACCGCTCGGCCAGGTGGTCCAGGCGAGCGAGCCCGAGCTCGTCCTGCATGGCCGCGACGCGGGCGGCGCGCATCGCGTCGAAGCTCAGCTCTCCCGCGACGAAGCGGTTGAAGTAGCCGCCCGGGTCGCCGTGGAACAGCAGGCCGCCGCGGTGGTGCGCCTCGGCACCGGCGTCCGGCCAGAGGGCCGCCACCGCGGCCGTGCCCGCCTCGACCATGGCGGCCCGGGTGTCCACGAGGGTGTCGTCGACGTCGAGCAGCAGGGCCGTCCGGCCGGAATCGCTCACCGGGTCAGAGCGTCGCCCGGAAGGCGCGCAACCGGGCGAGCGTGGAGTCGCGGCCGAGGATCTCCATGGACTCGAACAGCGGCGGGGAGACCCGGCGACCGGTCAGACCGACCCGCAGCGGCCCGAAGGCCAGCCGCGGCTTGATGCCGAGCCCGTCGACGATCGCCGAGCGCAGCGTGGCCTGGAGGTCATCGGCCACCCAGGACTCGAGCGACTCCAGCGCCGGGAGCGCGGCGTCGAGCACCTGGGCGGGGTCCCCCTTGAGGGACCCGACGGCGTCCTCCTCCACGACCAGCTCGTCATCACCGACCAGCAGGAAGGCGAGCATGCCCTCGGCCTCGGAGAGCAGCTGCATGCGCTCCTGCACCAGCGGCGTGGCCGCGCGCACCAGCTCGCGTTGGGCCGGGCTCGGCTCGCC
>CAYRLV010000728.1:0-1778 GCA_964425155.1 uncultured Ornithinicoccus sp.
GGGTGCGGCTCGACGTGCACGGTGAGCATCAGGTCGCCGTCCGGTGCCCCGGGGTCGCCGGCGTGACCCTTGCCGCGCAGCCGGATCCGCTGGCCGTCCTTGACGCCCGCCGGGATCCGGGTCGTGACGTGGCCGCCGTCGGCGTCCGTCAGCGTCACCGTGTCACCCTCGGTGGCCTGGCGGAAGGACAGCGTCGTGCGGGCGTTGATGTCCGCGCCGGGGCGGGGTCCGTGCGGCGCTCCGTAGCCGCCGTAGGCCTGACCGCCGCCACCGAACATGCCGCCCAGCAGGTCCTCGAGATTGGGCTGCCCGGCGCCCCCGCCACCACTCGTGGTGAATCGCACGTTGCCTCCCCGGCCGCCGAACATGGAGCCGAACAGGTCCTCGAACCCGGCCCCTCCGGCCGCGCCCCCAGGACCACCCCCGGCCGTGAATCGCGCACCGCCGGAGGCCATCTGGCGGATGGCGTCGTACTGCTGACGTTGCTCGGGATCGGACAGGACGGCATACGCCTCCCCGATCTCCTTGAACCGCTGCTCCGCGGCCGCGTCACCCGGCTTGGAGTCGGGGTGCCACTCGCGGGCGAGCTTGCGGTAAGCCTTCTTCAGTGCCTTGTCGTCGACGTCGGAGGAGACGCCGAGGATGGCGTAGAAGTCCTTCTCGAACCAGTCCTGACTGGCCATCGGCGCCTCCTCTTCTTCCTGTTCTCGCTGATCCGGACACCGCTTCGGCGAGTCCTCTCGAGCGCCAGCGCCCGAATGCGCTCGCCGAAGCGGTGTCCGGTCGGGTCAGCCGGCGGGGTCGGCGACGGCCACTCGGGCCGGCCGGATCACCCGCTCGCCCATCTTGTAGCCGGGCTGCATCACCTGGACGATCGTCGTGACCTCGGTGCCGGGCTCGAGCTCGGCCTCCGTGTGCATCAGCGCCTCGTGGAC
Organism: uncultured Ornithinicoccus sp.; assembly: GCA_964425155.1. Classification (GTDB taxonomy): domain Bacteria; phylum Actinomycetota; class Actinomycetes; order Actinomycetales; family Dermatophilaceae; genus Segeticoccus. Next base: position 936 of record CAYRLV010000728.1, read on the forward strand.
CGTCGGGTCGAACGCCTCGCCGGCCTCGCCGTAGCGGACCACCCCGAAGCGACCGAGCGTGGCCTCGAACTTCTCCGCGATGGCCGCGAACGGGCCCTCCTTGAGGTCACCGTGCTGTCGGGCCAGCTCGATGTCGTCGAGCACCGGCAGTAGCGCCTCCACGACGCCACCGACCGCGAGGTCCTTGTGCAGCTCACGGTCCCGATCGACCCGCCGCTTGTAGTTGACGTACTCGGCGTTGAGCCGCTGCAGGTCCCGCTTGAGGTCGTCCGCCAGGCTGCTGTCCGGGCGGTCGGCATCGGCCTCTTCGGACGTGGTGGCGGCGGCCGGTGACTCGCCGGCCTGCTGGCCCTCCGCGCCCCCGGCGGCGGGGGCACTGCTGGCCCCCGCCTCGGAGGTCGCGTCCCGGATGGTCCCCGTCTCGGGGTCCAGCCGTCGCTTGTCGCGGATGACCGGCCCGGTCGGCTCGGCCTCCTCCTGCGGACCCACGGGCTCGTGCCCCTGGTCTTCGGTCACTTCTTCTCCTCGTCGTCGTCGACCACCTCGGCGTCGACCACATCGTCGTCCGAGCCGGCCCCGGACGTCGACCCGGACTCGCCCGCACCGGCGTCGGCACCCGCACCAGCGCTGGTGGCACCCTCGGCGCCGCCGGCCGGCTGCTCGGCCTGGGACGCCGCATACATGGCGCTGCCCAGCTTCTGCGACTCCTCGGAGAGCTTGGCGCTCTTGGCCGAGATGTCCTCGGCGGACGCGCCGGAGCCGTCCTTGAGGGCGTCCTTGAGATCGGTCAGGGCGGCGTCGACGTCGCCGCGGCCGTCGGCCGGCAGCTTGTCGGCGTTGTCC
>CAYRLV010000729.1:0-1778 GCA_964425155.1 uncultured Ornithinicoccus sp.
GGTGTCGCATGCCCCTGACGGCAGACGTCAAGAAGCAGATCATGACCGAGTACGCCACCCAGGACGGCGACACCGGTTCCCCGGAGGTCCAGGTCGCCCTGCTCACGCAGCGGATCAAGGACCTCACCGAGCACTCCCGCCAGCACAAGCACGACCACCACAGCCGCCGCGGGCTGCTGTTGCTGGTCGGCCGTCGCCGGCGGCTGCTGCGCTACCTGCAGGCCACCGACATCGAGCGCTACCGCTCGTTGATCAAGCGGCTCGGCCTGCGCCGATAACGTCTCTCAGGTAGGGGCGACTCTCGTCACCGGACGCGAGTCGCCCCTTTCTCGTGAGAGAGGGGCGTATGGCGGGTGCCCGCCGGCGTGACCCGGCTCGCCACCGCATACGCACCAGGAGCGGTCTTCCCGCTGCACCACGCAAGGACAGCCCGCGCACAACGACGATGCGCGGACGCTGAACGAAGAGAACAAGAACAGGAGGGCCCAATGGAGGGTCCAGAAATCACCTTCGCCGAGGCGAAGATCGACAACGGCTCGTTCGGGACGCGCACCGTGCGCTTCGAGACCGGACGGCTGGCCAAGCAGGCCGGCGGCGCCGTGGTGGCCTACCTCGATGACGAAACCGCACTGCTCTCGACCACGACGGCGGGCAGCAAGCCCAAGGACCAGTTCGACTTCTTCCCGCTGACGGTGGACGTCGAGGAGCGGATGTACGCCGCGGGCAAGATCCCGGGCTCCTTCTTCCGCCGCGAGGGCCGTCCGTCCACGGACGCGATCCTCACCTGCCGGCTGATCGACCGGCCGCTGCGCCCGACCTTCAAGAAGGGCCTGCGCAACGAGGTCCAGGTCGTCATCACCGTGCTCGGCCTGCACCCCGACCACCAGTACGACGTGGTCGCCATCAACGCGGCCTCCGCGTCCACCCAGATCTCGGGTCTGCCGTTCAGCGGCCCGATCGGCGCCACCCGGCTGTCCCTCATCGACGGGCAGTGGGTCGCCTTCCCCAACTTCAGCGACGCCGAGCGCTCCGTCTTCGACATGGTCGTGGCCGGGCGGGTCGTCGGCAAGGACGACAACGGTGACGATGACGTCGCGATCATGATGGTCGAGGCCGAGTCGACCGAGGCCACCTGGGACCTGGTGAAGAACCAGGGCCAGGGCGCCCCGACCGAGGAGGTCGTGGCCGAGGGGCTCGAGGCGGCGAAGAAGTTCATCGCCGTGCTGTGCGCCGCGCAGGCCGACCTGGCCGCCAAGGCGGCCAAGGAGGTCCAGGAGTTCCCGATCTTCCTCGACTACCAGGACGACGCGTACGAGGCGGTCGAGGCCGCGGTGTCGGCCGACCTGGGAGCCGCCCTGCAGATCGCGGGCAAGCAGGAGCGCGAGGCCCGGCTGGACGAGATCAAGACGGCCATGAAGGCCTCGCTGGCCGGCGACGGCGGTGACGCGGAGTCCTCCGCGGCGTTTGCCGGGCGCGAGAAGGAGCTGTCCGGGGCGTTCCGCGCCGTGCAGAAGAAGCTCATCCGCGAGCGCATCCTCACCGAGAAGGTGCGCATCGACGGCCGTGGGCTGGCCGACATCCGGGCGCTCTCGGCCGAGGTCGAGGTGCTGCCGCGCGTGCACGGCTCGGCGATCTTCGAGCGCGGCGAGACCCAGATCATGGGCGTCACCACGCTGAACATGCTGCGCATGGAGCAGCAGCTGGACACCCTCTCCCCGGTGACCCGCAAGCGCTACATGCACAACTACAACTTCCCGCCCTACAGCACCGGTGAGACC
>CAYRLV010000730.1:0-1769 GCA_964425155.1 uncultured Ornithinicoccus sp.
GGCCGGCGTCGGGGGCTACGGCAACTGCCTCGGCCTGCCCAACATCGGCGGCGAGGTCGTCTTCGACCCCTGCTACCAAGGCAATCCGCTGGTCAACGCCCTCTGTGTCGGCGCGCTGCGGCACGAGGACCTGCACCTCGCCAAGGCCAGCGGCACCGGCAACCTCGTCGTGCTGTTCGGCGCCAAGACCGGCGGCGACGGCATCGGCGGTGTCTCGGTGCTGGCCTCCGAGACGTTCGAGGAGGGTGGGGCCGGCAAGCGGCCCGCCGTCCAGGTCGGGGACCCCTTCGCCGAGAAGGTGCTCATCGAGTGCTGTCTCGAGCTCTACGCCGCACGGGTGGTCGAGGGCATCCAGGACCTCGGTGGGGCCGGACTGTCTTGCGCCACCAGCGAACTCGCCTCGGCGGGAGACGGGGGTATGCGCGTGTGGCTCGACCGTGTCCCGCTGCGCGACGCCACCCTGCGCCCCGAGGAAGTGCTCATGAGCGAGTCGCAGGAGCGGATGATGGCCGTCGTCGCTCCCGACAAGCTGGACGCGTTCCTGGCGATCGCGACCAAGTGGGACGTCGAGGCCACGGTCGTCGGTGAGGTGACCGACGGCGACAACCTGCAGATCCACTGGGGTGACGAGCTGATCGTGGACGTGCCCCCGCGTTCGGTGGCCCACGACGGACCGGTCTACGAGCGCCCACTCGAGCGCCCCGCATACCTCGACCAGCGGCAGGGCGACCGATCCGCCCGACTGGCGCGGCCGTCCGAGCCGGCCGAGGTCAAGGACACGCTGTTGCGTCTGCTGGCGTCGCCCAACCTCGCGGACAAGTCGTGGGTGACCGACCAGTACGACCGCTACGTCCGCGGCAACACCGCGCTCGCGATGCCGCACGACGCCGGGGTGGTGCGGGTCGACGAGGAGACCGGGCTCGGGGTCGCCCTGTCGACCGACTGCAACAGCCGGTTCGTGGGGCTCGACCCGTATGCGGGGGCGCAGCTCGCGCTCGCCGAGGCCTACCGCAACGTGGCCACCACCGGCGCGATCCCGCTCGCCGTCTCGGACTGTCTGAACTTCGGGTCGCCCGAGGACCCCGGCGTGATGTGGCAGTTCAGTGAGGCGGTGCGGGGGTTGACCGACGGCTGCCGCGCGCTGGGGATACCGGTCACGGGCGGCAACGTGTCGTTCTACAACCAGACCGGCGAGACGGCGATCCATCCCACGCCGGTGGTCGCGGTGCTCGGGGTGATCGACGACGTGGCCCGGCGCACCCCGATCGGCTGGCAGGACCCGGGTCAGGTGATCTACCTGCTCGGGACGACGGCCGACGAGCTCGACGGCTCGTCCTGGGCCGACGTGGTGCACGGACACCTGGGCGGGCTGCCGCCTGCCGCCCGCCTGGACCGGGAACGCGAGCTCGGCGAGATCCTGGTCAACGCGTCGCGCGACGGGCTGATCGACGCCGCGCACGACCTGTCCGACGGCGGCCTCGCGATCGCGCTCGCCGAGGGCACTCTCCGCTACGGCGCGGGGGCGCGCATCTGGCTCGACGAGATCTGCGAGCGCGACGGGATCGACGTGTTCACGGCGCTGTTCAGCGAGTCGACGGCCCGGGCCATCGTCTCGGTGCCGCGGTCGGAAGAGGTCCGGTTCACCGACATGTGCTCGGCGCGCGGCTTCGCCCACGCCCGCATCGGCGTGGTCGACGACGGTGCCGAAGGGCTGGAGCTGCAGGGGCAGTTCACCGTCTCGATGCAGGAGCTGCGCGAGGCGCACACCG
>CAYRLV010000731.1:0-1767 GCA_964425155.1 uncultured Ornithinicoccus sp.
GCCGACAAGAAGCACAAGCTCACCATCCTGACGACCAAGCCGGCCGACGAGGCCAACCCGACCGTGACCGAGCTCAACGCCGGCATCGAGGCGTGCCTCAAGGTCGCGGCGGAGGGCTTCCAGCACACGCCGGCCGACTCGACCACGGTGGAGTTCAAGGCGCTGTGCGGCGACAAGGAGCAGGTCTACACCGACTCCAACTTCACGCAGGCCATGACCGTGGTCCGCGAGTACCTGGCCGAGGGTGGCATCGACCCGTCCGGGGACGAGCTGTTCGAGGCGCTCAAGACGCGCGGCGTGACCGTGTGGACGTACGGGCGGCTGACGGACAAGCCGGCGACGGACCCGTGGGAGGCCGGGGACGAGTTCTACCTCGGCACCCGTGCGACGCCGGACCACCCGCAGGTGCCGGACAACCCCGGCTGGGTGTCGTTCCGCATCCCGTTCGCCGTCCAGGCTGGCTGGCCGTTCGGCACGGTCGCGGCCGGCGCCTGACCCCCGATCGACCCCCGGCGCGGCCCCTGACTCCCGCGCCGGGGGTCCACCTTCCCAGAGTCAGGACGAGTCAGGAGAGAGACCATGAGCGACACCCCCGACCTGAGGATGCTCGGCGAGCGTGAGTCCGGTGCCGGCGAGGAGCAGGACCTGTCCGCCTTCGTCAAGGACACCAGCCCCGAGGTCACGCCGGCCACGTTCGACTCCGGTGCGTTCCTCGCCGGCGTCCGCCCGACCCGCCGGTCCGTGCAGATCGTGGAGCGGGCCGACCTGCTCGGCGACATGGAGCGCCTCGCGCAGCTCTACGGCGAGGCGGACGATGCGGACGACGACGAGGCGTGCGAGCGCCTGCACGCCGAGTTCGAGCAGGTCGCCGAGCGGTTCCACGGCTCGAAGCGGTGGTACACCGTGGAGAAGCGCTCGTCGGAGTGGATCGAGAAGTTCCGCAAGGACACCGCCGAGGAGCACGGCCTGGACGTCGGCAAGACCGGGGAGCGCACCGACGACCCCGACCGTGTCCGCGACCGGATGACGCTCGTCCTGCACCAGCTGGCCGCGCAGATCGTCTCCCCCGCGGGGACGACCTACGACGACCTGGTCGGCCTCTACGACCGCAACGAGGGCGAGCTGAACAAGCTGCTTCTCTGCATGGAGTTCGCCAACACCCGGACGGCGGAGTCCGCGAAGGTGGCGGCGCCGGGTTTCTCGCTGCGGCGCTCCGCGAGCCGGCCGGCGCCGCGCTCCTCCACGCGCTGAGGTCGGCGCGCAGGTACAGCATCCCCCCGTCGCGCTACCTGCGGCTGCCGTGGCCGGAGTTCGGCGAGACGGACTGGCTGCTGAACATGGCGCTGGACATCATCGAGCAGTCGTGCCCGTGCGGGTGTGGCCAGTCGGTCGACCAGGCCCACGACCCCAAGACCGAGGGCCGGTGGCAGGTCAGGCTCACGGACTGCTGGGCCGGGAAGGCGCTGGCCGAGTTCCACGAGGCGCACGACCGCGAGGAGATCGGCGGGCGGCTCGTGCACCTGGAGCTGCTGCCCGAGGGCGAGTCGGCGTCCGACCCGCTGCTGTTCGACCCGGTCAGGGCGCGGGCGGCGTACGAGGAGCTGCAGGCTCGGCATGGTCAGGCGTGACCGACCGGCTGCGCACGTGCAGCCCCCAGGCGACGGCTGCCGCGCCGAGGACGAACGCCAGGAGCACCAGCGCCGGGTTCGCCTCGCCACCGCTCATCAGCCACAGGCCGATGCCGTAGAGGCACAGCAGGACGCCGAC
>CAYRLV010000732.1:0-1767 GCA_964425155.1 uncultured Ornithinicoccus sp.
GAGACCCGTGGGCTGCTCGCCTGCACGGCCTCGCAGGCACGCTTGACGACATCCATGCACTCGTCCCACTCACCCTCGATGGTCGTGAACATCGAGGTGGTCTCGTGGGGCAAGCCGGACTCGCGGACCACGCGGATGGCCTCGGCGACGGCCTCGGAGACCGAGCCGTCGGCGGAGTCGGAACCGGACGGGGCGATGGAGAAGGCGAAAAGCATGTGTCGACCCTAGCCCGACCGCCCGGACACCGTCGCGGCAGTGGGCCGCCGAGCGCATGCACCGTGTCCAGCGGCAGCTCGGCGGCCCGGCTACGCGATCCCACCGGTCAGGGCGTCAGCTCCGCGGTGACCACGTGCTGCCGGTCGCGCCGGTCGCGCAGGTCACGCTTGAACTCGGCGCAGAGCTCGATCACCCGGAAGCCGAGCCGCTCATTGATCGAGACCATGTGCGCGTTGACCTCCGAATTGCCGGTCTGCACGCGGTAATTGCCGGGGAACCGCCTCTGGAACTCCTGCAGGTTGCGCACCTTCACCGCGGTGCCGAGGCGGTGTCCTCGGTGCGGCCCGATGACGAGGGTGCCCCACTGGTGCAGCTGATCGCGGTCATCGAGGATCAGCTCGGTGTAGGCGACCACGCCCACGTCGGGGTGTGTCGCCACGGTGGTGAGACGCCGGCGGCCCATCTCGCGCTCCCTGGCCCACCGCTCGGTCATCACCTCTGGCGTGACCTTCTCCTCCTCGAAGTCGAAGTCCCCCATCGGCGCGTCGACGATGAGCCGGTTGTAGGCGGCACAGTAGGAGGGCAGGAGAGGGTCGGGCAGCGCGCCGGCAAACGTCTCCAGCCGGTATGCCGTGTGGTGCGGTGCGCTCTCGACCGCCAGTTCGTCGAGCAGCGTTGCCGCCACGGGCAACTCGAGCTCTCGCACGACCTCGGTACTCGCGAGCGTGAAGCCGTGCCGCTCGGCGAACCGGCGGTACGGGTGCGCCTCACGGTCAGCCACGGGGTAGAACGCGTCGGCTGCCAGGGTGTGGCGCTCGAGCTCACCGGCGCGCGCCACACAGTGCTCGACCAGCTCCGACCCGATACCCGCCCGGCGACGCTCCGGCTCGACGAAGGCCATGAACCACATCAGGTCGGTGTTGTCGAGCAACGGCAGGTAGGCCAGGGCCGCCCCGACCAGCTCGCCCTCGTCGAAGGCACCGAACACCTCGGTCCGCGCCCCGGGGTCGGTCCTGCGCAGCTCGACGCGGAACTCGCGGAGGCTCTGCTGCTGCGCGTGCGGCCGCTGGAAACCCTCGGCGGCGGTGATGATCTCGTGGCAGCGACCGGTCTCCTGGTCGCTGTCGACGTCGATCGGGCGGATCTGCATCCCACCACGCTAGAGCGGCGAGACCCCGGTCGCATCTGGTTATCCACGTACCATGTGGCGGTGCCTCGGCTGCGTCACGCGACCCTCCAACTGGCGCGGTTCGCCCGTGAGGAGGCGCTGTCCTGCCTCTTTCCGGCATTGATCTTCCTGGGCCTGGCCGTCACCCAGTACGTCACCTTGCCGATCCCCCGATATGACGCACTGCTCGCCTACGCCGTCACGATCACCCTGGTCTTCTGGGCCATCGGCCTGGAGACCTGGCGCGAAGTCCTCGTCATCACCGGCTTTCACCTGGTCGGCCTCGCGCTCGAGCTGTTCAAGGTGCACACCGGGTCGTGGAGCTACCCGGGCGACGCCTGGACCAAGGTGGCCGGCGTGCCGCTGTTTGCCGGGTTCATGTA
>CAYRLV010000733.1:0-1767 GCA_964425155.1 uncultured Ornithinicoccus sp.
CGTCACCGGAAACAACAAAAAGCCCGGCGTCCTCCGATGCCGGGCTTTTTGTTGTCCTGCCCCGTGTATCGCGGGGCGTTTCACGCGTCGGGGAACATGCGATCGAGGATCGCGAAGCGCGCCGGCATCAGCGCCCGCATCTGCGCTTCGTCGGACGTTCCCTTGACCAGGTGGTAGATCATGTAGGCCTCGGCGAAATCTTCCGCCGGGTCGGGGTTGGCGGACGGCGGTTGCGCCTGGGGGTCGTTCTGATCCTGGATGTAATTGTCCCCGGCGTAGTGGGTGGAGAACAGGTGATCCTTGTTCACGGCCTCGTTCCAGCCCGGTATATAGCCCAGACCGGGGATATACCCTCCCCGGAAGGGCTGGGTTACGAGATGCGCGGACTCGTGCATGAAGGTGAAATCGAGGTCTTTCTGTTGGCGGGGGTTGTCCGCGTCGTGCGGGTTGATGCTGATGGTGCCATTTCCCGCGTACATGTCGGCGCCACTGCTCTTGGGAGTGACGGGATTGAGAACCACCTCGCGGGTTGCATCGATTGACGGCTCGGGCTGTGCCGCCAGACCCTTGGCGATCTGTTCGATCGTGGGATACGCATACTTGCCGGTGTCGGTTCCTTCCGCGGGCGTGTAGACGTCGATGGGTCTCCCGTTGACGGTCACGGTGTATTTCAGGGCTGGGAGGTTGTCGGTCGCGTCTTTCGTCGTGCCCGAAGGGAATGCATGGGTGGCACGAACGGGACGGGAGATCGTGTAGGGTTGCCGGTGGCTGTCGGGAACGCCCGATGCGGGCATGGTGTCGCGCCATTTGTCGGCGGGCTTTGCGTAGCTGAACAGGTAGGTCTGGAGGCTGTCCGTATCGTTGAGATCGACCTTGAAGGTTGCCGGATCATTCGGGTCGTGGTCCGAGCCGTACAGCGGATCCGGACGGGTCAGATCTTCCCGTGCCTTCTGCGAGACGGCATTGGTGCCGCCGAACAGTGCCAGCGCCTGGCGTTGTTGTGCCTGACCCAGCCCCTTGAAGGCGGGAGACGAGATCAACTGCTGGATCGAGTCAATGGCCTCGCTGTTGCCGGCGTTGTTACGCAGGGCGAAGGTTGCCTCCAGCTGGATGGATAGTGGCAAGCCCGTGGGAAGGTGTGCGATGGCGTCCTTCAATCCCTGCGGAATGCCTGGGTCGCGCAATGTCGCAACAACATCCTCGTCGCTGATGTAACCGTCGGCGCCGCCCTTGCCGGCCGCGGTATCCATCAAGGCCTTTTCCAGCTGGCCGCTGGCGATGGTCTGCAACGCGCCGTCGATGTCTTCGCGACTGATGGTTCCGTCGACATTGCCCTTGCCCGCACCGACATCCAGAAAGTGGTTGGCGGCATTGCTGTCGAGCAGAAATTTAGCGGCTTCCACTTCTTCGCTGGAAAAGGTGCCGTCGCGGTTGCCCGCAATGGCCTGCAGGTCGTCCTGGCTGATCTTGCCATCGGCCTTGGACACATCGCTCTGCATGGCGGTATCGAAATCGGAGAAGTTCTCGTCGATGATGTATGTGGCACGTGTCGCGTCGATGCTCATGGTATTTCCCTCGGGTCTTGCTGCATGGAGCCAAACTCGAAGATAGGCAGCACCCCGGCGGAGCATCAAGCTGGGGCGAACCCTAGGCGCCAGGTGTGGCGGTGGTCGGCCCGTCTGTGCCGGCCCCGATGCCAGCACTGTGGCGGATTTCATGCCACGAATTGCAATCGCGCCAGCTCGGCGTACAGCCCGCCTTCGGCGA
>CAYRLV010000734.1:0-1766 GCA_964425155.1 uncultured Ornithinicoccus sp.
GGCGTGCACGCCAACTCGACCATCGCCGGTGGCGCGCTCTGGCAGATCCGCAGCGAGCTCGACCCGCACACCGCGGACCGGCTGGTCTACCTGGCGCAGACCTCCTACCTCACGCCGCTGTCCAACTTCACCGACCTGCGCAACAGCATCGAGCTGGCCGCGAAGCGACTGGGCCTCGGCAAGGACGCGCTGCAGACCATCCGTCAGGCCTTCGACGACCACGGGATCTACCAGGGCTGGGAGGAGTTCGGCTACCAGGACGACGCCACCACGCTGGTCAAGGACACCCTGTCCGGCTACGAGGGATACGCGGATGCCGACGACACCGCGGCAGTCGTGGACGGCAACCACTGGGCGGCCTCGACGATGGGTTCCGTGGAGTACTTCGCCGGAGAGCCGACCTACACGCTCATCACGGGCAAGCTCGACAAGCCCGGTAAGTACCGCACCATCAAGAACCACGGCAACTGGGACGTCAACCCGGCGATCGGCGAGGGACGGCTACTGTGGACGCGCATCAGCATGAGCGGCGTGGATGTCGTGGAGCAGCAGGGCAACTCGCTCGCCAAGGTCAAGGTCGTCGCAGGCGGCCTGGGTGACCAGACCCGCCCCGACATCGACGGCAACACGGTGGTGTGGCTCGACACGCGGGGCACCGAGACCGACGTCTTCGCGAAGGTCGGCGACCAGAAGGCGGTCAACCTCACCCCCGAGGACGGCACCTCCGCCGCCGAGGTCGAGGTGCATGACCGAGTCGTCTACTGGCTGGACGGCTCAAGGCTCAACTCCTACGACCTGCACACGAGCACGCATCAGCAGGTCACCGTGCCCGGCACACTCTTCGGGGGCGCCGGCAGCCTGCAGGTGTCCGATGCCGGCGTCTTCGTGCGGGTCACCAGCTTCTTCGGTGACTCGATCTACCACTCGGCGCCGGGCGCGCTGACGTTGAAGAAGCTCAGCCTCGGCCGCAGCATCTATGCCGCGCAGTTCGCCGTGAACGACGACTACCTCGCCTTCGACAGCACCACGGTGTGGGGCGCGCTCGCCGGACCGTCGACCAACGAGGAGATGCACAAGCTGTATGTCGCTCCGGTCGCCGACGTGGTCGCCGGCGACGCGGTCTGGGAGCGGGTGGCCTGCGCCTCCGGCGCCCAGATCAGCCCTGCCTTCGGCGACGGCAAGCGGCTGGTCTGGCTGGACACCAGCCACGCCCGCACCGACCTGGTCACGCGGGACGACTTCGCAGGGAGCTGTTCCTGACCGACAGTGTGACCGAGGGATCGGGGCGGCGCGTCCGACGCGCCGCCCCGATCCGTCGTGTGGGCGTGGTCAGCACTTGATGACCGCCGAGATGAGCCCCGCTCCGCTCGGCAGCCGGACCAGCGCCGACGTGTCGGTGGCTTAGACGTTCGGCCATCGGGCCTGGGGGCCAGTGAAGGTCCAGTCCGGCGTGCCGGCGCGCAGGACGGAGCCCCGCGAGGCGTTGCCCAGGACGACAGCTCCTTCCCGTCTGGGCGTCCAGCACGGTGAATCCGGGCCGGCTGACACCGGCGGCACTCCGGCACAGGAAACTCCGCCGAGCACACGAAACTGCACCGAGCACAGGGTGCACCGTGTGCGCCGGGGATCTTCGTGTGCAGCGCGCAGTTTCCTGTGCGCGGCGAGCCGAGTCTCCGGCCACAGCCCCGGCTCGGGCAACCGGCAGCGGTGTGGGCCGGTGCGGACAGGTGGCTCTCGCACCAGCCGATCAGGACAGCAGGGCAGCC
>CAYRLV010000735.1:0-1751 GCA_964425155.1 uncultured Ornithinicoccus sp.
GGGACCTCGGAGTGCGCGAGGTCGTGGCGCACATCCACCCTGACCATGCCGCGTCGCACGCCGTCGCGAAGCGGCTCGGGCTCGACCCCACGGACTCGATCATCGACGGCGAGGTCCGGTGGCAGGGCGCACTCGACGAAGGATCCCTGCAACACCTCACGGCATCCGAGGTCGGGCAAGGGAAGCCGCCAGCTGGCTAGCCCACGGCCGGGTCGGCCCCGCGGCTCGACAGACCGCACCCCACTCAGCCCATGCCATCGGCACCCGATCGATCTCGCTCTAGATCCTCATGTGCAGGTCGAGCACGAGCCTCACATCCGGGTTGTCCAGGTCGATGTTGAAGAGCTCTCGGAAGCGTTCGAGCCGGTATCGCAACGTGTTGGGATGCAGGTCGAGCGCCTTCGCGGCCAGGCGCACGTTGCCCTGACAGCGAAGCCACTCGCTAATCGTGACCAGATAGCTCGTCTCGTGATGAGCGTCGTAGTCGGTGATCTGGTGGAGCGGACTGAGCGCTTCCAGGTCGGCGCGGGCCGGGGAGTCCAGCAGCCGCAGCAGGATGGCCTCGGCCCAGCACTCCGTGAAGGTCACGACGTCGGAGGTGCGCCTCCGCCGGGCGACCATGAGCGCATACTCCGCCTCACGTCGGGATCGGGGCAGGTCGCCGGGCTCGTCGCTGCACCTCCCGAGGCCGACACGCACGCCCAGGAGGTTGCCGTCAGAGCTGCGTGTGACGAGTTCTTGGACCCAGTTGCGAAACCCTGCTTCGCCGGCGGCGCCAGAGGTGGCGGTCAGGATGAGGTATCGCATGCCCGAGAGCTGGCCCCAGAGGACGTTGAGTGGGCCGAGCGACTGTCGCGTGATGCGCTGGTCCACCCGTGCCTCCAGGGCCGCCCGCGTCGCGGGCGCCCTGGCCCCCACCGCGCCCACAGCGACGCCGGACCACCCCAGAGGGCGCAACTCGCTGACCCACCACGGGGGGGCGCCCTGCAGGAGCACCGCGAGCTTCTCCAGCTCGATGGCTCGTGTGCGTTCATTGTCGCTCCGCCTCTGGAGGAAGTGCAGCGTCGCCTCACTGCCCAGGCTGCGGAAGGCCTCCCCGGCGGGCTCGTCCAGCTCGGAGACGGTCGCCCAGATGGTCCCGAGGAAGACGCCGTTGTGGTCCCTGAGGCCCAGGGCCACCCGAGGAGACGCCCCCGGCAGGAGGTCACGCACCCAGACCGGCCGATGCGACTGTCGCAGGAGGCGGTCGATGCCCGCCCGTCGCATGGCTTCGGTGAATCGCTCGGGTTCGCGCCTCGAGACGATGGTCGAGACCCGAATGTCATCTCCGCCGCGCTGGTCCTGGGAGTACCCGACGAGCCTCCCGTCCTCGTCCTCGATCGTCGTCGCACCACCCACGGCCTCCGCCGCGAGGTCCGCGATCTCGAAGAAGTCCTTTGCGCCGTGGATGCCTGCCGGTGCCCCTCGATCGGGTGGTAGCCGAGCCCAGGCCAGCTCGAGTACCTCATGCCATGACGCGTCGTGACGGAGCAAGAGCGCGGGGCCGTCGAGGGTCGACGGGTGACTGATCGAGTCCGGGCGGCCTTCCGTATCCCCCGCCGACCTCACCACCAGGACAGAGCCGTGCAGCGAACACTGGCGCGACAACTCGTTGACCGCTGACGCTTCACGCACACCCGACGCGAGCACGAGGGAGTGCTGAGGTGGCGCACCACCTGCATCCGAGTGCATCACCACGGACTCGATGACGG
>CAYRLV010000736.1:0-1750 GCA_964425155.1 uncultured Ornithinicoccus sp.
GGTCGCTCCGGCACCGGCGAGGTCGTGCACGGTCACGCCGCCCTCGAGGCCGAAGTCGGTGACGTGCTTCAGGTACATCGCCCGCGCCATCGGGCGCAGCAGCCCGTCGTGAATCGGAACGATCGCGCCCGGCCCGATCCGGCGGACGAACGCGATGGTCTCCTTGACGGCGCACCAGGGTGCGTTGAGCGGCACACCGAGCAGGTCGACCGGCACCCCGGGATCGGCGTCGAGCGCGTCGCCGGGGTGGAAGACCGTCGGCCCGTCCGGCTCGGTCACCACCAGACCCAGGTTGCCGACCCGTGGCAGGTACTCGTGGATGACCGCGTGCAGCTCCCCCACCGGCGTCACCGTCAGCCGCCCCACCTGGACCGTCCGGCCGGGGGCGGTCTCGTGCGCGGAGACGCCGAGCTCCGAGAGCACCTTGACGGTCTGCGGCTCGGCGTGCAGGGCGACGCCCGGGTTGCCCTCGAGCACACCGGGCACCTTGCCGACGTCGAGGTGGTCGGCGTGCTGGTGCGTCACGAAGATCGCGTCCAACGGCGAGACCCCGTCGAAGTCCGAGAAGGTGCCGGGGTCGATCAGCACCCGGTCGTCGCCCGACTCGAGCAGGAGGCAGGAGTGGCCCAGATGTGTCAGTCGCATGCGGCCAACCTACGCGTTGGCACGTACCATGTCTGCCCGTGAAGTTCCTCCATGACACCCGGCCCGCCTACGACCTGACGTACTCCGACGTCTTCATGGTGCCGTCCCGATCGAGCATCGCCTCGCGCATGGACGTCGACCTGGCGACGCCGGACGGCGTGGGCACGACCATCCCGATCGTCGTCGCCAACATGACCGCGATCTCGGGCAAGCGGATGGCCGAGACGGTGGCCCGCCGCGGCGGCATCGCCGTGTTGCCCCAGGACATCCCGGCCCCGGTGGTGCGGTCGGCGATCGACTACGTGAAGAGCCGTCACCCGGTCTTCGAGACGCCGATCACCATCGACCCCGAGTCGCCCGTCACCGAGGTGCTCGCCCTGCTCGGCAAGCGGTCGCACCGCGCCGCCGTGGTGCTCGACGCCGGTCGACCGGTCGGCATCATCACCGAGCACGACTGCGCCGACGTCGACCGGTTCGCACGGGTCGGTGACGTCATGACGCGCGACATCGTGACGGTGAGCAGCGATGACGATCTGTATGGCGTGTTCGACACGCTGTCCGCGCATCACCTCGACGTGGTGCCGGTGCTCGACGACGACCGGATGCTCGGCGTGCTGACCCGCCGGGGCGTGCTGCGCTCGGCCATCTACCAGCCCGCGCTGGACGCCGAGGGGCACCTGCGCGTGGGTGCGGCCATCGGGATCAACGGGGACGTCAAGGCCAAGGCCGAGGCGATGATCGCCGCCCGGGCGGACGTGCTCGTGGTCGACACCGCGCACGGTCACCAGGACAAGATGTTCGAGGCCCTGCCGCTGGTCGTGGCGGCGCGGGACGCGCACGAGGTCGCGACCGGCATACGGCTGCCGATCGCGGCGGGCAACGTGGTCTCGGCCGACGGAGCCAGCGAGCTGGCCGATGCCGGTGCGGACATCATCAAGGTGGGCGTCGGGCCGGGGGCGATGTGCACGACGCGGATGATGACCGGCGTCGGCCGACCCCAGTTCTCAGCGGTGCTCGACTGTGCCGCTGCGGCCCGCGAGGCGGGCGCCACCGTGTGGGCGGACGGCGGGGTGAAGTACCCCCGGGACGTCGCGCTCGCGCTGGC
>CAYRLV010000737.1:0-1748 GCA_964425155.1 uncultured Ornithinicoccus sp.
GCGGAAGCAGCCGGTGATGATCCACTCGGCGAAGTTCGGTTCGATCGAGCGGTTCATCGGGGTGCTGACCGAGCATTACGCCGGCGCCTTCCCGCCCTGGCTCTCCCCGGTGCAGGTGCTCGGTGTGCCCGTGGCCGACGAGTTCGCCGACTACCTGAACGAGGTGCTGGACCAGCTGAAGCGGCGGGGCATCCGGGTCGAGCTGGACGCGTCCGACGACCGGTTCCCCAAGAAGATCCGCAACGCGAGCAAGTCCAAGGTGCCGTTCGTGCTCATCGCGGGCGAGGACGACCGGTCCGCAGGGGCGGTCTCGTTCCGTTACCGCGACGGGTCGCAGAAGAACGGCGTGCCGGTCGCCGACGCCATCGAGGAGATCGTCGAGGCGGTCGGGTCGCGCCGCCAGGTCTGAGCCGTCCACGGACGCGGGAGCGTCGACGCGTTTAGCGCCGCTCGGGACGGTTACTCTGCCCGAGACCGAACCTCGGGAGGGGACATGGGCAGCCTGACCAGGCAGCTGGGCCGGCGACAGCGTCGTCGTGCCCGGGAAGCCGACGCAGCGACACCGGCTGACGTCGGCACCAGCCAGCTCGACCCTCCGCGCGACACGCCGGCTGACCCGGCTGCCCCCCGTCCGGAGCGGACGGGGGTCGACACCGGCGTCACGCCCGCGGTCGAGATCGCTGCCGCCTGGTCCTGGCGGCTGTTGGTCATCGGCGCAGCCGTCGCGGCGCTGGCCTGGGTGCTGCGCTACCTGTCCGAGGCCGTCGTGCCGGTCCTGGTGGCGATCCTGCTCACCGCCCTGCTGGTGCCTGTGACGCGCGGACTCCAGCGGCTGAAGCTGCCCCGCGGCGCCGCGGCAGGGGTGACCGTCCTCGCGACCCTCGCGGTCGTCGGCGGGCTGCTGACCGTCGTGGGCACCCAGATCAGCGCGGGCTTCGGCGATCTGTCCTCCCAGGTCGGCGAGGGGATCAAACAACTGCGCGACACCCTGCGGGTGAATTTCGGAGTCACCGACGCCCAGATCAGCGACGCCGTCGACCGGGTCAAGGAGGCGGTGACCAGCGGAGGCGGGGGAGACCTCGCCGGCAAGGCGGGAGCTGTCGGTAGCACCGCGTCGCACTTCGTCGCCGGACTGTTCATCGCGCTCTTCGCGACGTTCTTCTTCCTGTATGAGGGGGAGCGCATCTGGGGGTGGGTGGTGCGCCTCCTCCCGCGGCGGGCCCGGGACAAGACCGACTCGTCCGGGCGGCGGGCCTGGATTTCGCTGACCGCCTTCGTGCGGGCCACCGTGGTGGTCGCGGGGGTGGACGCCATCGGGATCGCCCTGGGTGCCTGGTTGCTGGGGCTGCCACTGGTGCCGGCCATCGGTATCCTGGTCTTCGTCGGGGCGTTCGTCCCGATCGTCGGAGCCCTGGTCAGCGGCTCGGTGGCCGTGCTCGTCGCCCTGGTGGCGCAGGGGCCGTTGGTCGCCATCGCGATGCTCGCCGTGGTCATCGGCGTGCAGCAGCTGGAGAGCCACGTGCTGCAGCCGTTCCTGCTCGGCCGCGCGGTCAGCGTCCACCCGCTGGCGGTCATCCTGGCGATCACGGTCGGGGTCGTGGTCGCGGGCATCGTCGGCGCGCTCCTGGCCGTGCCGTGCGCCGCCGTCGCCAACGCCGTCGTCAACCACCTCGCCGGCAACGACCCACCGGTGGAGAAGCGAGGCGGCCCCCTGGTGGCGTCGCCGCCCGGCTGAGCCGCCGCATACC
>CAYRLV010000738.1:0-1736 GCA_964425155.1 uncultured Ornithinicoccus sp.
GGGCGGACATGCCCATCGCCACCTACATGCGCTGGGAGTCGGGATCACTGCAGCGCACGCCCAGAGACCCTCTGCTGGTTCCTTTGGCCATGGCCCTGGATGCCGATTTGGCTCTGGTCCGAACGGCTGTTGACAACTCTCGTCACGGTGCGTAGGGCACTGTATTCAATCGCCCGGAAGCGTCGCGTTCGGGTTCCACTCCGCTGGGGGCCCTGATCGCCCTGGCACTGGGCACCCTCTGCGGTCACCGACCGTCCCTCTTCAGCCGAAACTGACCCACAGATCAGTCAGGAGCGCCACTTTTCCACAGGGTGGACGCCAAGCCCCTGAGCGGCGGTGAATGATGGGTAGACTTCTCGGTCTCGGAAATTCCGGGCCGCAGGGGAGTCACGATGTTGGGTCCGCAGCACTTCTGGTGAACATTGTCCAGGACTGGAAGGCTCCACGCATTGACCGCGCGTGGATCCCAGTCCTTCGTGCGGCCCGCGCTACTCGGCGTCTTCGCACTGGCCCGGGCGCAGCTTCGTGGTGTGCGACTCGCGCTCTGCCCGTCCTCAGGGTCCATGTCGGTGGGCTGCCGTGGCTGGCCAAAGCTTCGTGGTGCCCCTCCAAGAGACCTCTGCACTTTTCACGGATTGAGATATTCGCACTAGTGCTATTGTCCCAATATTGGTACGCGTGATCACTGGGAGGGTGGCAGCCCGCTTATGCGAACGAGGGACCTGAGGAGACGGACGATGGCCGACTCGGCGCGGATGGCCGGCATGGGGGCGCTGCTCGGGTGCGTGTTGGTGACGTCCGCCTGCGGTGGTGGGGAGCCCACTGCCGACGGCGCGTCGACGCCAAGTGGGTCGACGAGTGCGGCGCCACCGGTCACGTCCGATCCGCCCTCTCCGGCCACCACGCGGAGTGCCCCGTCGCCTACCAGTTCCTCGGCCCCCACCGGGCCCAAGGCGGTGGCGAAGGTCAACGCCCGCAAGGTGCTCGATCGCTACTTCCGGGTCTACGACGCGTGCATGAACCGTCCGAAGGAGGCCAAGATGAGCTGCTTCGACAAGGTGACGATCGGGACCGAGCGGCGCAACAACCGCAACGCGCTGTCTAATGCACAGGCGTACGACACCAAGCAGATCGGGAAGACTAAGGTCACCGCGGTTGCTGCCATCAAGGTTGACCTGAGAAACAAGCCGAAGCAGCAGCCCCCCATCGTTCCCACCGTGGTGTTCAAGGTCTGTTACGACGTGTCCAAGGTGAACATCGTGGACGCCGAAGGCAGGTCCCTCGTCACCGCGGACCGGATCAACCACGGCCGAGCCAAGATCTCGGTCTACAACTACAAGTACCCGGACCAGTCGCAGTGGCGGGTCGGCTACTTCGCCGATCCGGTGAAGGACCCCTCGTGCTGACAGCCTTTTTCCGAGTAGTCCTGGGCGTCATGACGTGCGCAGGTCTCGTTGCAGGTATGAGCAGTGTTGCTTGCGCCACGCAGAGTGCGCCAGGTTACGAAGGTGCGCGCTGCTCAAAGAAGGACGCGAGAGGAAACTGCCTCGTCTGGGCAGAGGCGCCATCGACCGGTGGTGACTCCGGGACCTCGGGTAGTGGGCCTGCAAGCTACGAGTCCGTGTCCTCGTCGGGTGACAAGGACTCCAGCAAGGGCGGCAGCAGTGGCCCGGTCGTGCGAGGCCATGAGTGCATCTCGGTGTGGCGGACCAAGCCGCAGCCGCCGAAGAGCGAGC
>CAYRLV010000739.1:0-1735 GCA_964425155.1 uncultured Ornithinicoccus sp.
GCGCGGAAGTCGGCATACATCCGGTCGAGCTCCTCGAGGTCCCACCAGGTGGCGACCTCCGCGCGGACGTCCTTGAACCCGAGGTAGTCGGCCGCGAACAGGTCGACGTAGCCGGAGAGTTCGTGCCGCTCCAGGACGTCACGTGCCTCTCGCTCCAGGTGGCCGGGCGCCACCCACACCCCCGGGCCGACCGAGCCGAAGCCGAGCCAGGTCAGCCGCGAACGCAGCAGGTGCCGCTTGTGCCGCTCGGACTCGGGCACGCTGAACACCGCGAGCACCCAGCCGTCCTCCAACGAGGCCCGCGGCCGCTCGAAGATCCGCTGGTCGCCTTCGTCGAGGATCCGGCGCGCCCGATCGGACAACGCGTAACCGGCGGCGCCGTCCTCGCGTTGCGCCAGCAGGATCCCCCGCCGCTTGAGCCGGGAGATCGACGACCGGACGGCGGGCTCGTCGACCCCGAGCGCACCCATCAGCCGGATGAGCGCGCTCACGCTGAGCCACCCCCCGGCCTCCCGCGCGTAGAGGCCGTAGATCGTCACGATCAGGGCGCGGGGGCGCACGGCGGTCGCGGTGGAGCCGGCGACGGTGGTGGACACGTTCGGACCATAGCGCCGTCGACGCGACCGTCACGAGAGAACCACGGGATTCATGACGAAGTCTTGACTGTCGTCACGGGCGGAGCATACTGGGAGCACCACCGCCCGTCTTTCCACGGACTCGAGAGGTCACCGATGGAGCTTGCTCCCTCAGCCCACCAGGACACGTTCTGTCGGGACAACCTGCCGCCGCAGGACCAGTGGCCGCAGTTCCTGTTCACCATCCCGGACGTGCAGTACCCCGAGCGGCTCAACGCGGGGGTGGAACTGCTGGACACCACCATCGAGCGGCTCGGCGCCGACCGCCGCTGCCTGGTCACCCCGGACGGTGAGACCTGGACGTATGGCGACGTGCGGGCCCGCGCGAACCAGGTCGCCCATTACCTGGTCGAGGAGTGCGGCATCGTCCCCGGCAACCGGGTGATGTTGCGCGGGCCCAACAACCCGTGGCTGGTGGCCTGCTGGTTCGGCGTGCTCAAGGCGGGCGCGGTGGTCATCCCGACGATGCCGCTGCTCCGCCCGCGCGAGCTGGCCACGATGGCCGAGATCGCGCGCTTCGACCTGGCGCTGTGCGACCACCGGTTCACCCAGGACCTGGAGCGGGCGGAGATCCCGGGGCTGCGGATCGTGGAGTACGCCGGATCGGGCGACTCGGACCTGGCCGCCCGGATCGCCGACCAGCCCACCGAGTTCGAGGCCGTCGACACGGCGGCCGACGACGTGTGCACGCTCGCCTTCACGTCGGGCACCACCGGGCGGCCGAAGGCGACGATGCACTTCCACCGCGACATCCTGGCCAACGCGGACACCTTCTCCAAGCACCTCCTCCGGCCGGAGGCCGATGACCTGTTCACCGGCACGCCGCCCCTGGCGTTCACCTTCGGGCTGGGCGGCCTGGTGGTCTTCCCGATGCGCGCCGGCGCCGCCACCCTGCTGGTGGAGAAGGCGACTCCGGACGAGCTCGCCGGGCTGATCCAGGAGCACTCGGTGACCGTCTGCTTCACCGCGCCGACCGGCTACCGCGCCATGATCGCCTCGGGCGGGCAGCAGCGACTGACCTCGCTGCGCCGCGCCGTCTCCGCGGGCGAGCACCTGCCCGAGAGCACCTGGCGCGAGTTCCACGAGGCCACCGGGGTCAA
>CAYRLV010000740.1:0-1735 GCA_964425155.1 uncultured Ornithinicoccus sp.
TCCCGTCCTTCAGGGTCAGTCCGAGGGCCAGGAGGCGGCGTAGGTTGAGGCCGGCAGCGCGGTGGTGCAGCCAGGCGTTGTTCTTGGGCACGCCGCGGTAGGGGACCCGCCGGCTGCCTTGGGTGAGCCAGGCGATGGAGCGTTCGACCATCGGCCGGTGCTGACGGTAGACCGCCTGGAAGTCCGGGTCCTGGGCACGTTCGCGGTGGGCGCGTTGGATCTGGTGGTGCGGACCGAGTCTGATCTTGCGGCCGCGTGCGGCGGTGGTGCACCGTGCCCGCAGCGGGCAGTCCGCGCAGGCGGCGCCGAAGGTCACCCTGCCCTTGGGGCTGACCTGCCGGGTGAGCCCGGCCGGGCAGGTCAGCGTCCCCGCGTCCGGGTCGTGGGTGAAGTCGTCCAGGGTGAACCCGCCCTCCACGGCGGGCCGCAGCGGCCACGG
The DNA here is from genome assembly GCA_964425155.1 of uncultured Ornithinicoccus sp. Taxonomy (GTDB): domain Bacteria; phylum Actinomycetota; class Actinomycetes; order Actinomycetales; family Dermatophilaceae; genus Segeticoccus. The sequence goes on from CAYRLV010000740.1 coordinate 440, forward strand.
CTTGAGCACCGGCGCCCAGTCCTGGGCATCGAGCGTGGCGAGCATCTCACCGGAGGCGTATGCGGAGTCGCCAAGCACCTCGACCGGGGCCTGGGGTGCTTCGGGGATGGTGGGGTCGATGGTGACCAGATCCGCGCCGACGGCGGCATCGGAGTTGTCCGCTCCGGTGGTCTTGGTGAGCCTGACCATGGTCATCAGGCCGGTGTCCGGCTCGACGACGACGTGGGCCTTGAACCCGTCCTGGCGTCGCTCGCGGGTCTTGTGCGCGTGCCGGGCGTCGGGATCGACGGTGGAGATCATCCGGTCCGGGGCCGTCGCCCGGGCGATGCGCCACCGCCCGTCGGTGCCGTCGGAACCCTCGGCGGGCTCCACGTCCTGCCCGGCGACCAGGGCCAGCAGCGCCAGGGCCTGGGCCGCCCTCCCACCGCCTTCGGACAATCGCGCCAGGCCGTCCGGGACCCCGTCCTCGTCATGACCGGTAGCGTCCAAGGCGGCCAGCAGCGCCAGGGCGTCGCCCACCAGCGCGCTCACCAGTTCTTCGCGGGCGGTCTGGTCGTCCCAGGCGATCGGGGGCTTTCCGGTGGCCGTGTAGTCAACCCCGGTGACCGCGTCCAGCCGGGTGCAATGCTCGGTGACCAGGTCGGCCGCGTCCGGGACCTCACGCCCGACACGGCGGATGGAGGCGATCAGCTGGGTGATGGTGTCCTGCCGGGCGACCGCGTCGTCCAGAACGGTGGAATCCAGCGCCCGCCGCGTCCTGCCGGCCAGGGCACCGGTGGCGGTGATGACCTCGCGCACCGCCTCGAAGATCCGGTCCGGACGATTGCTGGCGGCCAGCCGCCTGCGCCAGTACGTCAACGTCGAGGGATGAAACCCCGTCCCGTCGACCGCGTACCCACAGGCGGCCTTCCACCGCAGGTCGAACGTGAGCGCCTCCACCGCCTCCCGGTCGGAGTGCCCGTACAACGACTGCAGCACCAGCACCGAGGCGATCACCTCCGCCGGAACCGAAGGACGGCCCCGGCCCGAGGGAAACAGGTCGGCGAACATCTCCGGCGGGAACAACCGCGACCGGTGCTCAGCCAGGAACGCGAACACGCTCCCCGGCACCAACAGATGTCCCGCCAACGCCTCCACGTCCAACAGCTCACGCTGCCGATCAGCCTCACCCTGCATACAGACAAGGATCCCAACCCAGGCCAGGATCAGCAGCCCACGACGCGCGGATTCTTCAGCACCCTCCTAGGTGACTTCGAACAACGACCATGCCTGTGTAGAGTTGCGGCCAGCCTGAAG
>CAYRLV010000741.1:0-1733 GCA_964425155.1 uncultured Ornithinicoccus sp.
TTCGGCCTGACCGAGCAGTCGATGTTCCACGAGATCGACCAGGACAAGATCGACCGCGTCCGGGGCATGGACATCACCGTCGTCACGACGGCGACCACCGATGACGAGGGGCGGGCGCTGCTGCGCCGCCTCGGTTTCCCGTTCAAGGAGAACTGACCGTGGCCAAGACTGCGCTGATCAACAAGGCCAACGCCAAGCCGAAGTTCAAGGTGCGTGGCTACACCCGCTGCCAGCGGTGTGGCCGCCCCCACTCGGTCTACCGCAAGTTCGGGCTCTGCCGCATCTGCCTGCGGGAGATGGCTCACCGCGGTGAGCTCCCGGGCGTGACGAAGAGCAGCTGGTAACCCACACACAAGCTTCTACACCGCAGGTCCGCCGCGACGCGGAGGAAACCCCGGTGAGGAAGGGCGGAGAAGCCCATGACCATGACCGACCCGATTGCGGACATGCTGACCCGCGTCCGGAACGCCAACTCGGCGCACCACGACGAGGTCTCCATGCCGTACTCCAAGCTCAAGTCCCACATCGCCGAGATCCTCGAGGCCGAGGGTTACATCGCCGGCTGGAGGGTCGAGGAGGCGGAGGTCGGCAAGACGCTGACCATCGACCTCAAGTACGGCCCGGCGCGCGAGCGCTCCATCGCCGGTGTGCGGCGGGTGTCCAAGCCCGGCCTGCGCGTCTACGCGAAGTCGACCAACCTCCCGCGGGTGCTCGGCGGCCTGGGCGTGGCGATCATTTCCACCTCCTCCGGCTTGTTGACCGACAAGCAGGCGGCGACCAAGGGTGTCGGCGGGGAAGTCCTCGCCTACATCTGGTGACAGGGAAGGAAGGAGAAGCACGATGTCCCGAATCGGACGACTTCCTGTGCCCGTCCCGGCCGGTGTCGACGTGACCATCGAGGGCCAGGCCGTCAAGGTCAAGGGCCCGAAGGGCGAGCTCAGCCACGTGGTGGCCGAGCCGATCACGGTGGCGCGCGGCGAGGACGGTGCCGTCGAGGTGACGCGGCCGGACGACGCGCGTGAGTCGCGCTCGCTGCACGGCCTGACGCGGAGCCTGATCAACAACATGGTCCTCGGCGTCACCGAGGGCTACGAGAAGAAGATGGAGATCCACGGCACCGGTTACCGCGTGCTGGCCAAGGGCAGCGACCTCGAGTTCGCGCTCGGCTACAGCCACCCGGTGCTGGTCAAGGCGCCGGAGGGCATCTCCTTCACCGTCGAGAACCCGACCCGCTTCGCGGTGCAGGGGATCGACAAGCAGCAAGTGGGCGAGGTTGCCGCGAACATCCGCAAGCTGCGCCGGCCCGACCCCTACAAGGGCAAGGGCGTGCGGTACGCGGGCGAGCAGATCCGCCGCAAGGTCGGAAAGGCTGGTAAGTAAGCCATGGCAATGATCGTCAAGCGCGCCAAGGGCAAGAGCGCGGCCCGGGGCCGTCGCCACCTGCGCGTCCGCAAGAAGGTCGTCGGCACCGCCGCGCGTCCCCGTCTGGTGGTCTCGCGGTCGAGCCGTCACGTCTTCGCCCAGGTCGTCGACGACGGGCAGGGGCGCACCCTCGTGTCCGCCTCCACGATGGAGGCCGACCTGCGCTCCTTCGAGGGCGACAAGACCGCCAAGGCCCGCAAGGTCGGCGAGCTGCTCGCCGAGCGCGCCAAGGGCGCCGGTGTCGAGTCGGTCGTGTTCGACCGGGGCGGCAACCGCTACCAGGGCCGCGTCGCGGCCATCGCCGAGGGCGC
>CAYRLV010000742.1:0-1733 GCA_964425155.1 uncultured Ornithinicoccus sp.
ACGCCAAGAGCCGCGAGGGCAAGGCCCAGGTCGAGCTCGCCCAGCTGCAGTACCTGCTGCCGCGCCTGCGTGGTTGGGGTGAGTCGATGTCCCGGCAGGCGGGTGGTCAGGCCGCCGGCGGTCAGGGCATGGGCTCCCGCGGACCCGGTGAGACCAAGATCGAGCTCGACCGGCGGCGCATCAACACCCGGATGGCCAAGCTCAAGCGCGACATCGCGGCGATGAAGACCGCGCGCGACACCAAGCGGGGCAGCCGCCGACGCAACCACATCGCCAGCGTCGCCATCGCCGGCTACACCAACGCGGGCAAGTCGTCGCTGCTCAACCGGCTCACCGGCGCCGGGGCGCTGGTCGAGAACCAGCTGTTCGCCACGCTCGACCCCACGGTGCGACGCGCCGAGACCGACGAGGGCCGCCCCTACACGCTCACCGACACGGTCGGCTTCGTCCGGTCCCTGCCGCACCAGCTCGTGGAGGCCTTCCGGTCCACCCTCGAGGAGGTCACCGACGCCGACCTGCTGCTGCACGTCGTCGACGGCTCGCACCCCGACCCCGAGGGTCAGATCAGCGCCGTCCGCGAGGTGCTCGCCGACCTCGGTGGCGACGCGATCCGCGAGGTCATCGTCATCAACAAGGCCGACGCGGCCGACCCCGAGGTGCTGCACCGGCTGCAGCGACACGAGAAGCACAGCGTCGTCGTGTCCGCCCGCACCGGCGAGGGCATCGAGCAGCTGCGCGGCCTGATCGCCGACGAGTTGCCGCGACCGCAGATCGAGGTCGACGTCCTGCTGCCCTACGACCGCGGCGACCTGCTCAACCGGTTGCACGAGGAGGGCGAGGTGCTCAGCAGCGAGCACACCGCCGACGGCACCCGGGTCGAGGCCAAGGTGACGCCCGTCCTGGTGGGCGAGCTCACGCCATACGCCGTCTGACGCGCGCGTCCCGGCTCAGGAGTCGCCGTCGACGAGGTGCACGTCCGAGCGGTCCGCGCCGGTCTCCGCGAGCGGGACCTGCCACACCTCGAGCTGCTGGGGTGACCACGCGCAGTTGGTGTCCGGATCGCCCTCGACGTGGAACTCGAGCGCCCCGTCGCCGTGGTCGATGATGCTGCTCACCTCGGTGCACTTGCCGTAGCTGCCGATCACGACGACCGAGTCGCGCAGGTCGACGCGGGCCAGCGCCCGGCGGGCCGCCTGGGTGCGCAGGCTGGCGGGGAGCTTCTGCCGGAAGGCTTTCCACGCGCCCTCCGTGGTGATCAACCGGCCGCCGACGAAGTCCGGGGCGAGGCGCTCGACGCCCGGCCGCTCCTCGTCCTGGGCCTGTGACCACGACTGCACGAGGGTGCCGACCGTCGGGTCGGCGGCCCAGGTGCCGATCGGCGAGCGACAGCCCGCCACCGACAGCGCCAGCAGCGCGAGCGCCACCAGCACCGTTCCCCTCCTCCTGGATCCCATGCTGCTCCGACGTCACTCCCCGCCTCGGCGTTCCCACGACCTGCGTCGACCGTATGCGGCGTGGCACAGTGTCGCCCGTGACTTCAGCTCCCGCCGCCGCACCGACCGCCGAACACGCCCGCCTCGCGCAGGCGCCCAGCGACGACGACCCCTGGAAGCTGTGGGGCCCCTACGTCTCCGGCCGTCAGTGGGGGACCGTGCGCGAGGACTACTCCGCGGACGGCGACGCCTGGGCCCACTTCCCGTTCGAGCACGCCCACCTGCGCGCCTACCGCTGGG
>CAYRLV010000743.1:0-1730 GCA_964425155.1 uncultured Ornithinicoccus sp.
TCGGGTTGACCTTGTGCGGCATCGTCGACGAACCGACGGTGCCCTGACCGCGGACCTGGGCGAAGTAGCCCATCGAGATGTAGGTCCACACGTCGGTGCAGAGGTTGTGCAGGACCCGGCCGAACCGTGCGACGTCCGCATACAGCTCCGCCTGCCAGTCGTGACTCTCGATCTGGGTGGTGAGCGGGTTCCAGGTCAGCCCCAGTCCCTCGACGAAGGCGCGGGAGATCGCCGGCCAGTCCGCCTCCGGCACCGCGGCGACGTGCGCGCCATACGTGCCGGTCGCGCCGTTGAGCTTGCCGAGGTAGTCCGCGCTCCGCACCCGCCGGAGCTGCCGCGCGAGCCGGTGCGCCAGGACGGCCAACTCCTTGCCCATCGTCGTGGGGGTCGCCGGCTGCCCGTGCGTGTGGGCGAGCAGCGGCACGTCGCGCAGCTGCCTCGCCAGGTCGGCGAGCGCGTCGACCAGGGCCGTCGCGCGGGGCAGCCAGACCTCGGTGACCGCGCCGCGCACCATCAGCGCGTAGGACAGGTTGTTGATGTCCTCGCTCGTGCAGCAGAAGTGCACCAGCTCCGGTATGCCGTGTGCCTCCTCGCCGAGGATGCCCGCCAGTCGTCGTTTGAGGAAGTACTCGACCGCCTTGACGTCGTGCACGGTCTCCCGCTCGATCGCGGCGAGCTCGGCGACCTCCTCGGTGCCGAAGTCGGTCACCACGGCGCGCAGAGCGGCCTGCTGCTCGGCGGTGAGGGCCGGGACGCCGGGCACCACGCCGTGGTCGGTCAGGTGGATCAGCCACTCCACCTCGACGCGGACCCGCTCACGGTTGAGGGCGGCCTCGGAGAGGTGGTCGACCAGCGGAGCGACGGCGGCGCGGTAGCGGCCGTCCAGGGCGCCGAGGGCGATCGGAGGGGTTGCGTCAGCGAGGGAGGCCATGACGACGATTGTCCCAGAGCGGCTCCGCGGTCCGGCCACCCCTAGACTGCCCGGCGATGGCTTCCACCGACAGGTCCGCCCCTTCGACGCCCGCCCCCCACCACGCCGCCGTGGGGCGGCTGCTCGGCTCCGCTGCCTTCGGCCGGTCCCGTCTCGCGGCCGGCCGGATCGTGTCCGACGCCGACCAACTGCGCCATCTGTGCGCAGCCGTTGCCGAGAAGGACTTCGCCGACGGGCCGTTGCGCACCGGCCGTCCCGACCTCGGGGCGGCTCTCGCGCTCGCTCGCGACGTGGCGGACGAGGTCGAGCAGGGCCGCCGGGCCGCAGGGACACCGGTCGAGCAGGCGCACCGCCGTCTCGTGGTGGCGGCGCTGCACTACCTCGTCGTCGAGCACGACGTCATCCCCGACGGCCAGGCCGGTGGCTCGCTGGACGACCTCGCGATCCTCGGCTGGGTCTGCCGGGCCGCCCACCACGAGCTGGAGCCGTACCTCGAGTCGCACCCCTGACCGGCGGCCCGAGCGGCCGGCGGACGGCTGATCGGTCAGGCGCCGCGCTCGACCTGCTCGCGTACGTGGGCGACGACGCCGCGGCAGGCGCGTTCGATCTCCGCGAGGCACCGGTCGAACTCGTCCGCCTCCCCGAAGTAGGGGTCGTCCACCTCGAGCTCGCCGGCCGCCACCGCCTCCGGGTCGAACTCGCGCAGCAGCCGCACCCGGCCCTCGGCTCCGTCGGGTGCCTGGGCACGCAGCTCGGCCAGATGCCGCCGGTCCGCGGCCAGCACGAGGTCGTGGTCGGC
>CAYRLV010000744.1:0-1727 GCA_964425155.1 uncultured Ornithinicoccus sp.
TGGATGTCGTCAAGCGTGCCTGCGAGGCCGTGCAGGCGAGCAGCCCACGGGTCTCGCTCGTGCTCAAGGCCGACCTCCGCCCCGGGCACACCGGCCAGCTGACCGCGAAGGTCGACCGCGTCAACGAGGTGCTCCGACGGCGATCCTCCGACGGATCGTGAGCGAGGAGTATGCCGTCCGCGCACCCGTCGCTGCGGACGCGCCCGCGATCGGGGCGGTGCACGTCCGTGTCTGGCGGGAGGCCTACGCCGGCGTGATGGCGCAGGACTACCTCGACGGCATGGACGTCGAGACGTCCGTCGCCAAGTGGCGCCGGATCATCGCCGACGAGACGGCTGCCCCCGCGCCGACGGCCGGCGACGCCCGGGCGATCGTCAAGGTCACCCGGATCGCCGAGCACCGCGCCTCCGGCGAGGTCGTCGGCTTCGCGACCTTCGCCCCCGCCCGAGACGACGACCCCCCGACCCCGGGTGAGCTCTGGGCGATCAACGTCCTTGCCGCACACCATGGTTCGGGGGTCGCCGACCAGCTGATGGCCGCGACGGTCGGTGACCGGCCGGCATACCTGTGGGTGGTGGAGGACAACCCGCGTGCCCAGGCGTTCTACCGACGGCACGGGTTCGAGGCGGACGGCGGGACGTCCGTGCACGAGCCGACGGGGACCCGCGAGATCCGGATGGTGCGACCCGCCGGGTCAGGGCAGGCGTGAGCGAAGCCGCCTGCGCGCGTCGTCGACGGTGATCCTGACGGTCGAGACCGGCCGGAACGCCTGCGCCGCCGCGGTGAGCGCGCGGTGCTCGTCGTCGGCGAGCTCCAGCTCACCGGCGGCGACGTTGAGCTCGAGCTGCTCCACGCTGGCCGCTCCCGGGATGACCACGACGCGCGGCAGGTGGAGCAACCAGGCGAGTGCCACCTGCGCGGGACGCACCTCGTGGGCCGCGGCCACCTCGCGCAGGAGGTCCAGCATCGGCGCGGCCCGGGTGAGGTTCTCCTCGCGGAACAGCGGACTGTGCGCCCGGATCCCGTCGGGGCGGTGCGTGACGTCGTAGCGGCCGCCGAGGAGACCCTGGGCGAGCGGGCTGTAGGCGATGACCACCCGCTCCTCGCGCTCGGCGAACGGGACCAGGTCGGCGAGCGGACCGGCGTGGGCGAGGGAGAACTGGACCTGGTTGCTGACCACGGGCTGCCCGAGCGCGGTGTCTGCCTTGCGCCAGCGGGCGAGGGAGTAGTTGGACACGCCGACGGCGCCGATCCGGCCGTCACGCAACAGATCCCGCATGCCGCGCATGGTGACCGCGTCCGGGACCAGCGGGTGCGCCTGGTGGATCTGGTAGAGCGGGATGCGGTGCAGCTGCAGCCGACGGGCGCTCGCCTGCGCGCGGCGGCGCACCAGGGGCGGGACGGGCAGGATGGGAAACAGCTTGCTGGCCACGACCACCTGGTCGCGCTCGGATCCCAGGCCCTGCCCGAGGATCCGCTCGCTGCGGCCGAACCCGTAGAGCTCGGCGGTGTCGAAAAGTGTCACGCCGAGCTCGCGCGCCCGCCGGACGATCTGGCCGGCGGTGTGCTCGGCGTAGTCCTCGCCGTAGGCCCACTCCTTGCTGCCGAACTGCCAGGTGCCGAGGCCGATCCGGCTGACCGGGCCGAGACCGCGGATGTCGATGTGGCGCATGGCTCCAGACTATGTTGACGGGGTGCCTGCCCGCTTCCGGTTGCCCTTCGACCCG
>CAYRLV010000745.1:0-1724 GCA_964425155.1 uncultured Ornithinicoccus sp.
GCGTGGCCTTCGTGGGCTGAGTTCATGGATTCATCGTCCCACTCACGGGTGAACGGCGCGTGAATACATCACGTCGACCATGGTCCGCTCGAACCCGAGGTGGGTGTAGGTCGCGACGGCCGCCGTGTTGTCGCCGTCGACGTAGAGCGTCGCCCGGGCCAGGCCGCGGTCGCGCAGGTGCTCGAGGCCGAGGACCGTCGCCGCCTTCCCCAGACCCCGTCCCTGGTATGCGGGGTCGACCCCGACGACGTAGACCTCGCCGGAGTCCTCTCCCGGCACGGTCTTGGTCCAGTGGAACGCGGCCAGCGGGGGTGCTCCGGCACCGTCGCGCACGTCGTCGACGAGGATGAACCCGGCCGGGTCGAACCACGACTCGGCGATGCGTGCGTCGAGGTCACGGCGGGTCACCCGGCCCTGCTCGGGGTGCGAGGCGAACGCCCGTGCGTTGACCTCGAGCCAGCGCTCCTCGTCGGCGCCGACCGCGAAGGGCCGGGCCGAGAAGCCGTCCGGCAGAGCCGCGTCGGGGAGCGCGGCTCCGTCGCCCCGGAGCGGCCGGCTCATCTGCCAGAGGTCGCGGACGACCTGCATGCCCAGCCGGGCGGCGAGCGCCTGCGCGCCCTCGCCGTTGCCGTGGGCCCACACCCGGACGCCGGGGTCGGCGGCCAGCAGCGCCTCGGCGAGCGCGGTGCCGTGGCCCCGACGGCGGTGCCCGGGGTGCACGAGCAGCTCGGCCGAGCCGCCCTCGGCCCCGGAGGCGCCGGTGAGCTGTGCATAGGCGACCAGCTCACCGGCAGGCTCCCCCTCATACGTGAGCAGGTGTCGGACCCCCGCGGCGGGTGAGCCGTCGGCCGCTCCACGGACGACGAGCAGGGTCTGCTCGGACAGCGCGGGCTGGGCGTCGGTGTCGGCGGCGGCGAGGTCGAGCACGGCAGCGGCCTGGTCGCGGGTGAGGGTGTCCTGCAGGGTCGGGCGCATCTGGCCATTCCACCACGGTGGCCGGGCGCGGCCCGGGGATGCCGCGTCGGTGGTCGTCCGGGCGCGGGAGTGCCGGAAACCCTTCCCTTCGGGCCGTCGGCTGGCTAGGTTCGGGTCCCACTCGGACCCGGCACCACCGGGTCCCCTGACCCTGGAGCACACTGTGACCCCACGCAGGACCCCGCGACGCCGCACCCTCGGCGTCCTCGTCGCCACGATGGCCACCGCCACCTCGATGGTGGCCGCCGCCGGCGTGTCGCTGGCGCAGCCGGCCACGCACTCACCCTCCCTCGCCTCCGGCCACGGACACGGCCACGGCAAGGGCCACGGCCACGGACACGGCCACGGCAAGGGCCACGGCCACGGACATGGCCACGGCCGCACGATGAACATCCAGCTGTTGTCGTTCAACGACTTCCACGGCAACCTCGAACCGCCCAGCGGCTCCGGGGGCCGCATCATCACCGGCCACGAGCTCGACCCGGAGACGGGCGAGCCGGCCGACGTCACCGTCGACGCGGGCGGTGTGGAGTACCTCGCGACGCATCTCCGGCAGGCGCGGCAGGGTCACCGCAACAGCCTGACCGTGGCGGCGGGCGACATCGTGGGCGCCTCCCCGCTGCTGTCGGCGGCCTTCCACGACGAGCCCAGCATCGAGGCCATGAACAAGCTCGGGCTGGACGTCACGGCGGTCGGCAACCACGAGTTCGACGAGGGCTACAAGGAGCTGCAGCGCCTGCAGTACGGCG
>CAYRLV010000746.1:0-1712 GCA_964425155.1 uncultured Ornithinicoccus sp.
GAAGGCGTCGAAGCCGTTCTGGTTCAGCCAGGCGACGGCTCGGTTCGAGCGTCCGCCGGTGCGGCAGATGACGTACATGTCGTCATCGAGCGGCAGGTCGTCGAGGCGGGCGGGCAGTTCGCCCAGCGGCACGTGGTACGCGCCTTCGATGTGCCCGGCCTCCCACTCGTCGTCTTCACGGACGTCGACGATGGTGGCACCTTCGGGAATGTCGTTGACGGTGACGGTGGTTTCTTCATCCATGGCCCCCAGTGTAGGCACGGAGCTGCGGTGCCCGCACCCACCCGCGACTGCCCCGCGCTCCCATTCCAAGGGGGCTGTTGCCAACCGGAAGCCCGTGTGAGAATGACTGTCCAGCCGTTCATGCGCTCGCCGATCACAGCTCGCATCAGCGACTGCCGGGATCGGCGCACCGTTACGGCGCGCACAGCGACTGGAGCGCCAGGAACCGTCTGCGAAGGGAAATGGTCATGGTCAACAGAGATACGAGTGACGAGTCCGCTGCCGAGAAGAAGGCACGCGACGTCGCCGCCAAGTTGGACGAGACGTCCGCGACGTTTGCCGGGACCTCGAACATGGAATCTCACGCCAGGGTCGGATACACCGAGCAGAACGTTGAGGATCGCGCCCAGACCGCCGCCGAGGAGGAGGGCGTGACCCTGCACCGCAATCCTGATGGATCGCACACAGCGATCGACGAATCGAGAGCCGCCGAGGCGACCCCGAAGTCCGATACCGGCGAGGGAGCCCCGACGCCCGATGCGGATCAAGATCAGCCCGAGAAGCATGATGCCGCCGCAGCCCCCGGTATGGGCGCGGCTGTCGGCACCACCGGTGAGCCCGACGATGTCGACAGTGCACCCGGTATGGGCAACGCAGTCGCCAGCACTGCCGGAGACGATGCGGCTGCTGACAGCGGTTCCGATTCCGACAAGGGGACGCACGAGGCTGATGACGCTGCCGTTGCCCCCGGTATGGGCGCGGCTGTCGGCACCACCCGTGACCCCGACGATGTCGACAGTGCACCCGGTATGGGCAACGCAGTCGCCAGCACTGCCGGAGGCGGTGCGGCGAGCACCGCAGCAGCCTACTCCGACAATGCGACCGCATCCGGGGGCTCATCGACCGGCAGCGCCTCGGCATCCGGCGGCGTTTCCGCCAGCGACGATACCGAGGGCGGCCATGCCCCGGGCGGTGCCGGGAAGAGGCCCGCGGGCGGGGCGGCGACGAACGAACTGGGCCAGGCCGATGTGATCAAGATCCTGCGGGGCAGCAACTCCGTGATGCTCGCCACGGCATTGGCCGACGGCAAGATTCTCGCGCATCCGATGACCGCGCAGGAGGTCACCGAGGATGCCGATGTCTGGTTCTTCCTCGCCCTCGACGGCGACCAGGCCAAGGCGCTGCGGACGAACCCACAGGTCAATATCAGCGTCGCCGAGGCGGGCAACTGGCTCTCCGTGGCCGGCCGCGTCGAGTTCGTCGACGACCCGGCCACGATCGACGAGCTGTGGTCCGAATCGGCCAATGCCTGGTTCGACGGCCGTGAGGATCCGAACCTCGGGCTCATCAAGGTCGTCACGGACTCCGCGCAGCATTGGGGCTTGCCCGGCGGCAAGGTCTCCGGCCTGTTCCGCATGGTCAAGTCGAAGATCGCCGGCGACCGTCCCGCCGGCGGCACTAAGACCACGGAACTCTGAGCCTGAGGCCGC
>CAYRLV010000747.1:0-1711 GCA_964425155.1 uncultured Ornithinicoccus sp.
GCGGCCGCAGCGGCAGGCCATGTTGCTGCGGTTGGATCCCGCCGTGCACGAGGCGCTCACGGCCTGGGCGGCCGACGAGCTGCGCAGCGTGAACGCGCAGGTCGAGCTCCTGCTCCGCCGAGCGCTGGCCCAGGCCGGCCGAGCACCCAAGAACGCCCGGCCCATCCCCCGCCGCGGCCGACCACGCGCCAACCCGCCTCCCTCTCCCCCACCACCCCCGACCCGTGGCGAATGATTGTTGGAAGACGTGCCGCCTTTTCGACGCAAGTCCAACAATCATTTCCAACGGGGAGGAGGGGTTGAGTCCGCGGCGGGGTGGGTCAGAGGGCGCCGGCGAGCAGGGCGAGGACGGCGTCGACGGTCTGCCGTCGGATCGCCGCCCGGTCGCCGTCCAGCGCCAACCGCCGCACCACCGGATCCCCGTCCGGACCCGTCACCGCGACGTAGACCGTGCCGGCGGGCTTGCCCTCCGCCGGTCCGGGACCTGCCACGCCGGTCGTCGCCAGCCCGTATGACGTGTGCATCAGCTCGCGCACGCCCGTCGCCATCTGCGCGGCGACCTCGCCGTCGACGGCCCCCCGCTCGGCCAGCAGATCGGGCTCGACCCCGAGCACCTCGGCCTTGACGTCCGTCGCGTAGGAGACCACACCGCCACGCACGACTTCGGAGGAGCCCGGCACGTCGGTCAGCCGTGCGGAGACGAGCCCGCCGGTCAGCGACTCGGCCGTGGCGACCGTCACTCGGCCGGCCCGCAGCCGGCCGACCAGCTCCTCGACGTCCGCGGCGGCGGTCATGACGCTACGGCCTGGTCGGCCGTCACGGCTGACCGTCGGACGGGCGCGGTTCGGCCACGCCGCCCTCGTGCGGCCCGGGCGTGGCGGCACCTGCGCTCGGCCCCGTGGCCGGGGTGGCCTCGGGCCCGGCGGCCGACGGGTCCTGCCCACGATCTGGAGCACCGTCGGCACGGCGGCCGGTCGCCCGACCACGGCTCCCGGCGCCGGCCGACGGGTCGCCCCGTTGTCCGCTCCGGCGGGACGGGCCGGACCCACCCTCGCGCTGGGCCTTGCTGGCGGCGCGCTTGGCGTTCTCGGTGGTGGCCCGCAGCTTGGCCCGCTGCTCGCGAAGCATCGCGGCGCGACGTTCGCGTTTGGCGATGGCCCGCGGGCTGGTGGTGCGCAGGGTGTGCGCGCGGAAGACGTAGTCGAGACCGGTGGCCACGGTGACGACGACCGCCACCGCCATGACCACCACCGCGACCACGTGCCAGCCGCCCGGCAGCGGCAGCACGTAGAGGAAGATCGCCAGGCCCTGCACCGCGGTCTTGACCTTGCCACCGCGGCTGGCGGCCATGATGCCGTGCCGGATCACCACGAATCGCATTGCGGTGACACCGATCTCGCGCGCCAACACGAGGATGGTGACCCACCACGGGAGCTCACCGAGCAGCGAGAGCCCCACGAGCGCCATACCGACCAACGTCTTGTCGGCGATCGGGTCGGCCACCTTGCCGAAGTCGGTGACCAGGCCGCGGGCGCGAGCGAGGTCCCCGTCGATCCGGTCGGTGATCGACGCCAGGGCGAAGACGGCCGCGGCGAGGATCCGGTAAGTGTCGTCCTCGCCGCTGTCGAGCAGCAGCAGCCAGCCGAAGACCGGTACCAGGGCGATGCGCAGCACGGTGAGCGCGTTGGCGATGTTCCAGGCGCTCGCCTGA